>NZ_BAABHD010000080.1:0-169048 GCF_039541915.1 Nibrella saemangeumensis | reverse complement strand
GGGCAGTGATGTTGAACAGACATGACAGGTAATTCAAGTTTGGCGACTTAAAATTACCGCCCGACTGGGCTTTTCACTTCATATCATTACTTTTTCAGGACTACCGAAAGTAAGACTTTTAATAATACGGAGGTTAACCTTTTGATTTAGCGGTAAAGTATCTTTAGGCTTTTTAGCTTGATTTGAAGATAGAAAAATCTTAAAATTTATGTTTTGACTTTTTGGTTAAAGAAGGGTATTTATAAAGTTTTACCTTGTTGCTAATACATTACAGACTATTATATCGTAGCTGATTGCTGATGAATCGTGATGAAAGGTAAGCTTTAAGTAAATATGAAAAGAGCAGAGTTTACGAACAAATGGATTTATCAAACGGTAAAAGCAAACCCGACTGTCGTAGTCGGGTTTGCTTTGGCTTAAAGAAAAATACATAGTTTGAAACTCGCCCAATTTAGTACAACAGGAAACGCGTTTATATCGACCCGTTCAGCACGGTGTCAATGGGGGCGGGTTGACCGTTTGGCTGAGGTTGTTGCTGGGGCTGGGTCTGAGGTATCTGCTGTTGGGGGTACTTTTGTTGCTGTGGTGATTGCTGCTGCGGGTAGCCGGGTTGGGGGCCGGGGAGGGCGGAGCCATCGTAGTAGGGACGCTGGTAGGGGTTGTTGACGATTTCTACGCCGGTGATGAAGTACTTGGTGTCGCCATTCCAGGGCAGGCGGACCAGCTTTTCCTCGTAATGCAGCGTGATGCGCTGGCCGGTTTTCACGGCCTGATTAATTCGATTCGCTATAGAGTCATTTTTTACGGAAAACTCAAAGAATTGTGGGGTCAGGGAGCCGGTCTCGCCGGAGAAGCCGCCGACGTTCAGGACGCCTTCCCAGGTTTTGAATACATAGCCCCGGCGGCTGAACTTGGATACCGTGCCGGCACGTTCGCCGTCGCTGTAACTCCAGGCGGTGAGGTAATAGAAAACACCAAAAACGATTAGCAGAAATATCAGGAGGAATAGGCCAAGTCTCATAACTATGGGGTGCTTATATAGGATAATTCACAAATGAACAAAATATTTGGAATATGCTCATAGACTTAACCTGCTATCGGGCTGGGTGGTTTACCGAATTTAGATTGTGGTAGCCATGTCTGCCAGCTTATCGGTATATTAGGAGGTATTTTCCTGGGATGCTGTGTGTTGCAACCATCCCTGACCTGACCATGAACGATGTACGTTACCTCCGCCGGCTGTTTTTAGTAGTCGGGCTTCTCTATATAGGCATATCTTCTTTGCTCGCGCAGACAACGGTACAAACTACTACGCTGACCGGGCGCGTGACCGATGCCGCTACGGGTGAGGGCCTGCCGTTTGCCAATGTCTTTATCAACGCTACTACCAAAGGCACTACCACCGACGAACAGGGCCGCTACCGCCTGACCGGTGTACCGCTGGGTACGGTCGAGCTGGTAGCGTCTTATTTGGGCTATCAACCCGCCAATCAGTCGCTCCGTCTGGAGAGTACGCAGACCCGTGAGGTAAATCTGGCGCTGACTAGTACCGGCGTTACGCTGGATGCGGTTACCGTAACTGTAAAGAAGGATAAAACCTGGCAGCGGCAGATGCGGACCTTTGAGCGTGAACTGCTGGGCGGAGGGCCGTTCGGCCGTCAGTGCGAAATTACCAATAGCCATGTGGTGACATTTACTGAGTATAATGGCCACCTGAAAGCAGAGGTGTCGGAGCCACTGGTGATCGAGAATAAAGCGTTGGGGTACCGGTTACGTTATGAGATGCAGCATTTCGACTATAACAAAACAATTACTTACTACGGCGGAAACAGCCGGTTTGAGGAAATGCAGCCGGAAAATCCGAAGCAGGCAGAACGCTGGCGGCTGAACCGGCTGGTCGCCTATGAGGGTTCACTCCGTCACCTGATGGCCAGTCTGGTGGCTGGTAACTTTGAACAGGAGGGATTTCTGGTGTATCAGGTTAATCCGTCCATAATGCGCACAATGGACCGGCCGACCTTGTTGCGGGATGTAGGGCGTCGGTTACAGCCTGTCAGCCTGGCTACGCTGATCCAGCCGGGGCGGCTGTCGTTTGAGCGCCGGCTGGTGTCGGCGGCCCCGCTGGAAATTTTTTATACGAAAATCAATTCCCGCACTTCGCCCTATTCGGATGTGGCCTATGCCTGGTCGCAGATGGCCTTGCCGCAACGCACGATGGAAATGACCGCCGACGGCTGGATTACCCTGCCGAATGGTATGGAGGTAAAAGGGTACCTTGGCAACGAGCGTTTAGGGAGCCTGCTGCCCGCCGACTGGAAACCGGAGGTCAAGCCGGCCGTGAACAGTGAGCAGCTGGCAGGGGAGGGGCAGGTACTGGCGGCTGACCGGCGGCAGGATTCGCTGAGCCGGGCCTGGACGCAGAACCATACCCGACCCACGCCGGCCGTTTACGTTCAGACGGACAAGTCACTCTACGCGACGGGTGACCGGCTGTGGCTGAGCGCGTACGTGCTGGATGCCGTCTCGCACCGTAAACTGGATGGGGAGGATGCCCTGCATATCGATCTGGTGTCGCCCGATGGTAAGGTGATTCAGCATCAGTGGCTGCGGGTGGCCGACGGACGCGCTACGGGCGATTTCCGATTCTCCGATACGCTGGCAACCGGCACGTACCGGCTGCGGGCCTATATCGATGAGGAGCGGGTCTTGCCCCGCCCGGCGTTTGAGCGTACGCTATCGGTGTATAATCTCGTACGGAGTACATTTGCTGGAAAAGCTCTTAACACCGATAGTCTTGACGTGCAGTTTCTGCCGGAGGGTGGGCAGTGGGTGGGTGGCCTGTCTACCCGCTTAGGCTTTAAAGTGGTTGGACGTGACGGGCTCGGCAAAACTGTATCCGGGCGGATCGTTGATGAACAGGGCAACGAACTTGTTTCCTTTACCAGCAATGCCGTTGGCATAGGCAGTGTTCTGGTTACCCCGCAGGCTGGCCGTAGCTATCGGGCGGACGTTCCGGCGGGGACTGTCCGGCAAACGGTGGCGCTGCCGCCGGTAGCAGCGGAGGGGCTGGTGCTGACGGCCGATATGGTGAGTGATACCCATCAGCTTGTGTTGCGGGTGCAGGCCTCGGAGCGGTACCGCAGCCAGCCTGTGTACCTGGCGGTGCAAAGCCGGGGTCTGCTGCTGTATCAGGCCAGGGTGCAGTTGCAGGACGGAAAAGCCCGGCTGTTCGTGCCGGCGGCCAAGCTGCCGGAAGGGATTGCTCAGGTAACCTTGTTAAACGCGCAGGGCCATCCGCAGGCTGAACGACTGGTGTTTGTGCCGGAAAGGATCGCTCCGGTGGCGGTGAAGGTAGTAGCCGATAAATCGGAATACAAACCCCGCGAGCGAGTCCGCCTTGACCTCAAACTGAATGATGCTTTCAATGCCGCACCCGTCGGCTTTTTCTCCGTAGCCATTACGGATGCCGGTCAACTGCCAGACGACAGTGTTGCTGCAGACATCCGGACGCACCTGTTGCTGACGGGTGACCTCCGTGGCCGGGTTGAACAACCGAACCGCTATTTCACCAGTAAACGTGTGGAAACGCGCCGGGCACTCGACGATCTGCTGCTCACCCAGGGCTGGCGACGCATCAGCTGGATCGGTGCCGATGCAGTGACCGATACCATCGGCGGTATTGTACTGAACGGGCGGGTGCTGGACGAGAAGCAGAAACCGATCCCGTACGCCGAACTGCTGATTTCGTCGCTGAATACCCGGCCCTCTTTTTCCAAGTCGGTCGGAGCGGACCGGGATGGCTTGTTCCGACTGAACGGCCTGGCCTTTGCCGATACGGCGCGGCTGGTGGCGCAGATCATGGACCCCCGGCTGAAGCCCCTGAAAGGAAAGATTGTGCCGGAAAAGCCCGAAGCACTCTTTGCCCGGTCAGCCATCCGGACGCAACCGCCCGATTGGTCGCTGCTGAAGGGTCAGCTCGAAGCTGCTCAACTGCGGCAGCAGGCCGATCCGGAGCTGTACCGCGACAAGCAGGCCAAACTACTGAAGGAGGTAGTGGTTCGGGGGTTCAAACCAGCAGAGCGGCCGGCGCATGTGCAGCGGGTCAGTATCCACAACAGCGCCGATGCCACCCTGCTCTTTGATGAGAAGTCACCCCGGTTTGGCAATTTGTACGATATGCTGATTGGCCGGATAGCCGGGGTGCAGGTAACCCGAGGGAATGATCCCGAAACGCAGGCGATGCGTTATCAGGTGACCGTTCGCGGCATCGGTAGTTTCATCAGCAGTACTCAGCCGCTATTTTTAATGGACGGTGTACCTATTGAAGATCCCGACGGAAATGCCCTGATGCCCTTCAATCCGAATGATATTGAGCGGATTGAGGTATTGAAAAATGGCGGTACGGCCGGCATTTACGGGGTACGGGGCGGCAATGGAGTAATCGCCTTTTATACTAAGCGCACTGTATCGGAGGTATCAAAGGAGCCGGGCAAGGGTGTCAGCGCCTTCTCACTGATTGGTTTTTCCGCCCAGCGGGAGTTTTATACGCCCCGCTACGGCAGCGAAGCGCCCGACCTCAACGACCGCATCGACCGGCGGGATGTGCTGTACTGGAAGCCGCTGATGCAGACCGACTCCAAAGGGCAATCGGGCATCGCGTTTCCCTTGTCTGATGTGGTCCGCACCCTTCGCGTTGTCGTCCAGGGCATCACCGCCGACGGCCGGCCGGTTTCGGGGACAACATTGATCAAGGTACAGTGACACTATTTGGAGCGAATGGCGATGACTGGGTCCATGCGGGCGGCTGCAAGAGCTGGAATGATACCGGAGATGACGCCAATAATAGACGATACCCCCAGACCGAGCAGGATATTGCCGAGGGAGAGCTGGATGTCGAGTGAGCCCAACTGCATGAATGACAGCAGGTACACCAGCAGGATGCCGACCAGCCCACCGACCAGGCTCAGCAGCACGGCTTCGAACAGAAACTGAAACAGGATAAAGTAATTTTTGGCACCCAGCGATTTCTGGATACCGATGATGTTGGTGCGCTCCTTCACCGACACAAACATGATATTGGCGATGCCGAAGCCACCTACCAGAATGGAGAAACTGCCGATGACCCAGCCGGCCAGCGTCAGCACACTAAAGATACCGCCGATGGCAGCCATCAAAGCCTCCGGCCGGTTGATGGAGAAGTTGTCTTCCTGGGCGGGTTTAAGGCTGCGCCGGGCGCGCAGGACGCCCCTGATCTCACTTTCCAGTTCCATTAAATCTTCGTCGCCGGCCCTGCCTTTTACCGCTATCGATACACCGGGACGGATGGACTGGAATAGCTTGGCAAAGGTGGGATAGGGGATGATACACCGCTCATCGGGTGGACCGTTCACGTCAATCAGACCCGTTCCCTGCCGCTCCTGGACGCCAATAATTATAAAATTTAAGCCACTAACCTTCAGCGTTCGGCCAACGGCATACTGACCGGGAAATAGATTATCCGCCAGGTCGGCACCAATGATCGCTACGTTACGCCCGGCCTCCATCTCCTGGGGTTGAAAATAACGACCCTGCTCGATGGGTACCTCCATGATGACATTATACGCGTACGTTACCCCAAACACGCGGGCTTTCATCACGTTGTTCTGGTTCTTGACCGTTACGTTACCTTTACCGCTCATAGCTGTAATAGCTTCGGCATTCTCCAGCCGGTCGGCCAGCATCCGGTACTCAGCATAGGTAGGTTCGGGGCGCTGGAAGTACCGCCACCAGGGGAAGCTGGGGTCAAACACAAACGGCCACTTCTGCACGTACAGGGTACGGTCGCCGATCACACTGAGCCGGTCTTTGATACTGCGTTCCAGCGAATCAACCAGCGTGAAGACGGCGATAATGGCGAAGATACCAATGGTGACGCCCAGCAGCGAAAGGGTAGTGCGCAGCAGATTGGACCGGAGCGCCTGCCAGGCAAAACGGAAACTTTCGAGAACTTGGCGGAGAAATCGCATGGTCGTTAGCTGTGATCAGTAAGCAGATTGCCGTTGGTCGTTACTTGTCAAAGTTACCTTTTTTAGACTCGTTGCCAAAACGTTTAGGGCTAAACCGTAGTACGCATGGATTATTGGCTTGTTTTTGTAGTTTAGTGGTTTGAGCGTATTACAACCTGTGATTCATGAACCGTTCCTTATCACTTGTCACCGTTTTCCTGTCGGTTGTTCTGCTGACGTCGTCCTGCCGCAAACCCGTCAGTTTGCGCGAGGGGCAGGGCGTCTACCAGTACGACAGCGAAAAGTCCCGTACCGGCTCCGACCGCTTTTTCTCCAATAAACCGGGAGTGATAGCTTCCAGCGGCATGGTGGCCTCGGCGCACCCGGAGGCTTCCCGGGTTGGTGTCGACATCCTCAAAGCTGGGGGTAATGCCGTCGACGCGGCCGTGGCCGTGCAGTTTGCGCTGGCGGTCGTTTATCCGGTGGCCGGGAACATCGGCGGAGGAGGTTTCATGGTGTACCGGGACAAAGCGGGTACTGCCTATACCCTAGATTTTCGCGAAAAAGCACCCGCTAAGGCGCATAAAGACATGTACCTCGACGCAGCCGGCAATGTCGTTCCCGATCTGAGTACGCTGGGCCACCTGGCAGTTGGTGTTCCCGGTTCGGTCGATGGTATGGTCGAAGCCCACCGCCGGTTCGGGAAGCTGCCATGGACGCAACTGCTTCAGCCGGCAATTGATCTGGCCGAAAAGGGTTTCGCGCTGACCACCATTCAGGCGGCCGGATTAACCAGTACCCTGCCGCTGATTCGTCAGGTAAACCCCGGTAAAACCTATTTTCAGAAAGCAGATACTACCGCCTGGCAACCGGGTGAACAACTGGTACAGAAAGACTTGGGTGCGGTACTTCGGCGCATTCAGGCCCAGGGGCGGGCGGGTTTTTATGAAGGCGAAACGGCCCGGCTGCTGGTGGCCGAGATGCAGCGGGGACGCGGCCTGATTACCGATGAGGACCTTAAAAACTACCGCTCAGCCTGGCGTGAGCCTATCGTTGCCCCTTACAAAAATTACAGGATCATTACCATGCCGCCCACGTCGAGTGGCGGAGTAGCGCTGGTGCAGCTCATGCGGCTGATGGAGCCCCTGCCGATCCGGCGCTGGGGCTGGAACACCGATTCGACCGTGCAGGTGATGATTGAAGCCGAACGGCGGGTCTATGCCGACCGGGCCAAGTTTCTGGGTGATCCGGACTTTGTGAAAATGCCGGTCGACCAGCTTACCTCCCGCGATTACCTGACGTCCCGCTGGGCCGATTTTAGTTATGCCAAAGCAACTGATAGCCGGCAGGTAAAAGGAGGCATGATTCCGGGTTACGAAAGTATGGAAACCACCCACTTTTCGGTAGTGGATAAAGACGGCAACGCGGTATCGATAACGACTACGCTGAACGGGGGGTATGGCAGCAAGGTTGTGGTGGGCGGAGCGGGATTTCTGCTCAACAACGAAATGGATGATTTCAGCGTAAAACCGGGGGTGCCGAATATGTTCGGGCTCATCGGCAACCAGGCCAACGCCATTGCGCCGGGCAAACGCATGCTATCGTCGATGACGCCGACCATTGTCGAAAAAGAGGGTAAGCTATACATGGTCGTGGGTACCCCCGGCGGTTCCACCATTATTACCTCCGTGTTCCAGACCATCATGAACGTGCTTGAACACGGCATGACAATGCAGGAGTCGGTGAATGCGCTGAAGTTTCATCACCAGTGGCTGCCCGACAAGACCACGTTTGAGAGTGGGGCTTTCTCGGAACAAACCCTTCAGTACCTCCAGAGCCGGGGCTATACGCTGGAGCGCCTGACCAACTCGCTCGGCCGGATGGACTGCATCATGGTTCGCCCTGACGGCACACTTGAAGGCGCATCCGATCCCCGGTCCGACAACACCTCCATGGGCTATTGATCACCTATAATCCCGGTTTTCGTCGGCAAACATCGCTCACCTCCCTGAGGTTGTATCTAAAACGACAACTCAACATGAAACGCATACTCCTTCTTTATTTGACGCAATGCCTGTTCTGTACCCTTGTGCTGGCGCAGCAGAAAGCCACTACCAGTGACCTGCGGGCACAATTGAACCGCATGTATACCGAAGACCAGCAACAACGGCAGGCATACGCCAAAACCGAGCAGCAATACGGTTGGGGCTCCAAAGAAGCGCAGGAGTTCCGGGCCAGGCTCAAAACTATGAACGACCGCCACCTACAGGAGGTAGACCAGATCATCAGCCGCCAGGGGTATCCAGGGCGTAGTCTGGTGGGCCAGCCGCTCGATCAGGTCGCCTTTATGATTATTCAGCAAAGTACCGACAAAGCCGTTCACCAAAAATACCTGCCGCTGATCACCGAAGCGGCTAATAAAGGTGAACTCGACAAAGCCAGTGCCGCCATCCTGACCGATCTGGTTCGTATTCAGAATGGCGAAAATCAGGTATACGGCACCCAGGTCCGCGTCAACAACCAGGGACAAAAGGAACTCTACCCCATCGAAGACCAGGCCGGCATTGACCGGCGCCGGAAGCAAATGGACCTCGAACCGCTGGATGCATACCTGCGGAGGATGGGGGTGAAGCAATAGCAGTAGGCAGTTCTCAGTAGGCAGAAAATGAGATCCGGTACATATGCCTACTGCTCACTGCCTACTGAAAACTGCACACTAAAACTTCGCCTGATTTTTAGCCGCGATCAACAGCGATTGCAGCTTGCCAGCGTCGATTTCGTCGGGGGATTCGAACTTGATATGACGGAGCAGTTTGCCCGTTCCCCGTAGTTTTCCGTCGGGGTCGGGGATGAGGGTGCCATAATGAAAACCCAGGTTGACGCTCGACGTCAGCGGAGCGATATAGCAGATTTCCTCTGACATATGGGGGCCGCTTCCGTACTTAATGGTTTTATATCCGGTATGAACTTCTTCGATGGCATCGGGCAAAACGGTGCGAACAAGTTCGCGGATTTTCAGCGCAATATCCTTGACTTCAGGCTTATAGCTGTCCAGGAAGTTTTCTACTGATGTTGTCATTTTGCAGTCGGTTTTGGGTTAAGGTACGGATTAACCCTATACGACGCAACGAAAACTTATCTATTTCTTATCCTGCAACAGCACCAGCCAGGCTTCGCGAACACGGTTTTCTTTGAGTAACTGTTTGGCTTTAGTATGCAGCAAATCAGGCAGATACTGACACCCGTTACGGGCTTCCTCAAACATATCATCGATGCCATCGGCCTGCCGAAAGTTCACAATTTCTTCACGTGCGGGCAGCTCGTCAATGGTCGCCAGTTTGCCTAAATCGCTGCCGGTCAGGATGCGGCTGTTGCGGATTGGGGCCGGTAACTGGTCAACTCCGATACCGCGTTGCGGCCGCGCTACCTCAAAAAGCGCTTCACCATGCGCCCGGCAGTAATACTCGCCCCCCATGCGGCCTACCAGATCAATCCGGCGCTGGTCAATTACACCTTTTTCGTCAAAAATATCGTCCCGAAAATGAGCCAGCCTTACTTCACAAATGACCAGGTTGGCCGCTCCGGGGCCATTCCCAATAGTTACGACCTGCTGCACGGCACATTCGTACGAAACCGGCGACTCGGCCACCCTCGGCGGGCGTACCCGCTCCGACGGTACCGGCGTAAAGCCCGCTTTGACAAATTCATCCACTCCCCGCTCATACTCGGCACTCGCCAGCGACATCTGCTCCACCATGTCGTAGTTCACGATATTGATGACCACCTCCGGCACCTCCTCGATGTTCAGCAGCGTATGTTTCTTCTGACCATGGCGGTTATTGTTGGGCGCAAACGCCAGCGTCGGCGGGTTGGAGCCGAAAACATTAAAGAAACTGAACGGACTCAGATTCACCCGGCCTCCGGCATCGACGGTGCTGGCAAACGCAATAGGCCGCGGCCCGATGGAGCCGATCATCAGCCGGTGAAACTCCGGCTGGGATAAGTCTTTTGGATCAATACTTCTCATATTATTACCTCCGTGAATCTCCGTGTTCCTCTCTGCAATAACTAAATTGTTTCACAGAGGAACAGGGAGATTCATAGAGAAGTTATGGTTCCGGTTACTTCACCAAATTCAACGGTCGTCTGGTCATTCTTTGCAATACCCCGCATGGTGATGGTATCACCGTCCTGCAAAAAGGTACGGGTAGAGCCGTCCGGCAAGGTCAGGGGCTGTTTGCCGTTCCAGGTCAG
Source organism: Nibrella saemangeumensis (assembly GCF_039541915.1). Lineage (NCBI taxonomy): Bacteria > Pseudomonadati > Bacteroidota > Cytophagia > Cytophagales > Spirosomataceae > Nibrella > Nibrella saemangeumensis. The sequence goes on along the minus strand of NZ_BAABHD010000080.1, from coordinate 158,810 downwards.
TTCCAGCAGGGAGCCGTAGCTGTTTGGCGTGGTGCCTGATATGGTCCCGGTGGCCATAATGTCACCGACATTGAGGTTACAGCCGTTGATGGTATGGTGGGCAATCATCTGCGCGGCATTCCAGTACAGGTGCCGGGCGTTGGAGCGACTGATGAGCATTTCTGGCCCATTGGCGGCCTGTAGCGTTACCTCCAGGGTAATATCAAAATGGCCGGGCTTTGCTGTCTGCAGATAAGGCAGGGGTACCGGCTCCTGCTTCGGCCCGGCTACCCGGAACGATTCCAGCGCATCGAGTGGTACGATCCAGGGCGAAATAGACGAGCCAAAATTCTTACCCAGAAACGGCCCCAGCGGCTGGTACTCCCACCGCTGAATATCCCGCGCCGACCAGTCGTTGAACAGCACAAATCCAAAAATGTAATCTTCCGCTTCTTCCACCGAAACCGGCTCACCCAGCTTAGATGATTTGCCAATCACTATCCCCATCTCCAGTTCAAAGTCCAGGGCTTTTGACGGACCAAAAACCGGCTTGTTATCCGGCCCAAGAAACTGTCCTTTCGGCCGGCGGATGGGTGTACCCGATACAACAATGGAGGATGCCCGCCCGTGGTAGGCCACCGGCAGGTGTTTCCAGTTAGGCAGCAGCGGTTCACCATCGGGCCGGAACATACGGCCGACGTTGGTTGCGTGCTCTTCACTGGCGTAGAAATCGGTATAGTCACCGACGCGCACTGGCATGTGCAGCGTCGCCCGCGAGCGGTGAATCAGTACCTGTCCGGCAACGTCTTTCAGTGCTGCCTGGTCGTTGGCCAGGAGGTCGGCGAGGTGCTGGTGGACCTCCCGCCAGATGGGGCGACCCAGTTCCATAAAATCGTTGAGATAGGGTTTGGTAAAGACGGCCGGGTCGATTGATAAATCATTAAAAAAGCCCAGCAGGCCAATCACCTCCAGGTCCAGAATATGGTCACCGACCAGAACGCCCGCCCGCGGGCTGCCAATATCATAACTGAAGATTCCGTAGGGATAGCTCATTCGTCGTGGTTAAAGTTGTTGTATATGGAGTCCATGATGCGGACGAAGTGCTGGTAGTCGTCTTCGCTGAGGCTACCCCAGCCTTTGCGCCGGATTTCGACGACGAGAGGGAGCACTTCATGGTATTTGTGTTTGCCCTCAAGGGTCAGGAAGATGAGGAATTTACGACGGTCGTTATCGGCCATGCGTCGCTCGGTCAGGCCTTTTTTGCAGAGCAGGTCAATGATGCGGGTTACGGTTGGCGCGTCTTTGGTGGTCATGTCCGCCAGCACGTTCTGACTAATACCGGGGTTTCGATAGAGGTGGTCAATTAGCACCCACTGGTCAACGGTCAGGTCCACATCAGCCTCGTTGAACCGCTTCTGCAAGGCATTTCTGATTCGCTTAATGGTGGTGTCAATCTTGAAAAAGTAAGCGCGCTGGTCCGACGGGTGCGTCATAGTTGTACAACGGTTTTCAGTACAACGGTTTTGTAAACCGTTCCTGCGGGAGAGTGTCCAGGATGCCTGGAATATAACGAGAAGAAACGGTTTGCAAGACCGTTCTACAGAACCAGCAACCCCTCCAGCTTCTCCTCAATCTCGGCAATGGAATGGAACAGTTGTTCGTACGACTCAATCACAAAATACTGATCCTGGTAGCGGTCGATGATGTAAGGGGTGCGCAGCAGCGTCTCCACATCATACGGGATTCGCTTCGGTACGTCGCTGTACAGGCTGTATGACGTCTCGCCCACCGATGACAGAATGCCGCCCCCATAGATCTTTAACTGCCCGTCTTCCTGAATCAGCCCGAACTCCACCGTGTACCAGTACAGCCGCGAAATCATCTCGATGGCTTCATCGCTTTCTATAAATCGCAATGCAATCCGGCTTAGAGCGGCCAGAAAATCGCAGAACGATTGGTTCGAGAGCAGCGGGACATGGCCAAAGGTATCATGGAACATATCCGGCTCCTGCAGGTATTCGAGCTGGTCGCGTCGGCGCAGCCAGGTGGTGGCCGGGAAGTTGCGGTTGGCCATCAGCTCAAAAAACTCCTTGTTGGCAATCAGCCCCGGCACAGCCGACACCCGCCAGCCTGTCAACTGCTCCAAGCGGGGATTCAGGTCTCGTTCAAAGTGGGGGATGTGGTCGGCCACAAACCCCGTCTTCTCAATGCCGTCCAGGTACGCCTGGCTGGCTTTACCCGGCAACTGCGCCATCTGGCGCTCAAACAGAATGCGCCAGACTTCCTGGTCATCGGGGGTGTATTTGTTATATTCCTGAGTCATAATGGTAAAGAGTGAAAGAGTGAATGAGTGAAAGAGCGGTTACACTACCTGTTTATCGCGCTTTCACTCTTTCGCGCTTTCACCTTTTAAAGCGTTCCTCTCAATTCCTGCTCCCGTTCTATTGCTTCGAATAAGGCTTTGAAGTTGCCTTTGCCAAACGATTTGGCTCCCTTGCGCTGGATGATTTCAAAAAACAGCGTCGGGCGCGGACAAATCGGCTTCGTAAAAAGCTGTAGCAGATACCCTTCCTCGTCGCGGTCGACCAGGATGCCCAGCGGTCGCAGCGTAGCGATTTCTTCGTCGATGTGGCCGACGCGGTCGAGCAGGTCGTCGTAGTACGTGTCGGGGACTTTCAGGAACTCAACACCCCGGTCGCGCAGCGCCATCACAGTTTCTACGATGTTGTCGGTTGCAACCGCAATGTGCTGTACGCCGGAACCGCCGTAGAAATCCAGATACTCTTCCACCTGTGATTTCTTCTTGCCCTCGGCTGGTTCGTTGATGGGGAATTTAATACGCCCGTTGCCGTTGCTCATCACCTTGCTCATCAGCGCGGTGTAGTCGGTCGAAATGTCTTTGTCGTCGAACGAGATCAGCTGCTTAAAGCCCATAATGTTGGCGTAGAAGTTAACCCATTCGTTCATTTCATTCCAGCCGACGTTACCGACCATATGGTCGACGTACTTCAGGCCCACCGGCTCCGGCCGGTAATACGGGTTCCAGGCTTGAAAGCCGGGCATAAACACGCCGTTGTATCCGTTGCGCTCTACGAAAATATGGACGGTGTCGCCGTAGGTATGAATACCCGAGCGGACAATATAGCCATGCTCATCTTCTTCGCGGGTCGGTTGCATGAACGGCCGGGCACCGCGTTGCGTCGTCTCCTCAAAAGCCGCCGTGGCATCATCGACCCAAAGGGCAATAACCCGGACGCCATCCCCGTGCTGGTCGATGTGGCGACCTACGTCGGTACCGCCTTTCAGCGGGGAGGTCAGCACCAGCCGGATTTTATCCTGCACCACTACGTACGAATCACGGTCTTTCAGGCCGGTTTCCAGCCCCGCATGGGCCAGCGGCTGAAAGCCAAACGCCGTCTGGAAGTAATGAGCCGCCTGTTTGGCATTGCTCACGTATAGTTCCAGATAATCGGTGCCGTTTAGTGGCAGGAAGTCCACTGCGTCGGGCGTCAGCAGGGCTTCGTTGGTTTCAAATGCTTGCATAACTGTTTGTTGATGTTGATGAGGTTATTCTAACCATGATTTATAATACTTGCCATCGTCGATTCGCATGGCCTGTTCCGTCAGCATCAGCGGGCGGAAGGTATCGACCATCACGGCATACTCCTGCGTCTCTTTCTTGCCAATGCTCCGCTCCATAGCACCGGGGTGCGGACCGTGCGGAATGCCGCCCGGATGCAGCGTAATGTGCCCTTTGGCGATGTCGTTGCGGCTCATAAAATCACCGTCTACGTAATACAACACCTCATCGGAGTCGATGTTGGAGTGGTTGTACGGAGCCGGGATGGCCTTCGGGTGATAGTCGTACAGACGGGGGCAGAACGAGCAAACCACAAAGGAATCGGTCTGGAACGTCTGGTGCACGGGTGGCGGCTGGTGTACGCGACCCGTTATCGGCTCAAAATTGAAAATGGAGAAACCGTACGGGAAATTGTAACCATCCCAGCCAACCACGTCGAATGGGTGTGATGCGTATACCAGCGAGTGCAGCGAACCCTGTTTCTTGATCTTCATCAGAAACTCACCCTTCTCGTCGTGCGTCTCCAGGTCACGCGGCAGAACAAAGTCCCGCTCACAGAACGGCGAATGCTCCAGCAACTGCCCGAAGTGGTTCCGGTAGCGCTTGGGCGTGTAAATCGGCGTGTGAGACTCCAGGTACAGCAGCCGGTTATCGTCGCTGTTGAACTCGATCTGGTAGATCATGCCCCTCGGAATCACCAGGTAATCGCCGTATTCGAAAGGGATGGTGCCAAGCAGCGTCCGCAGGTTACCGGAGCCCCGGTGAATGAACAGCATCTCGTCGGAGTCGGCATTCTTGTAGAAATACTCGGTCATGGACCGACGCGGTGCTGCCAGGCCGAAGATCACATCCTTGTTGACTAGCAGCGGCACCCGGCTCTCGATAAAATCGTCGACGGGGGTAATGTCGAAGCCGATGAGTTTGCGCGACAGCATATTTTTCTCCACTGCCAATTTCGGCTCCATGGCTACGCTCTCCAGCACCTCTTTTACCATAGTCGGACGGTGGATGTGGTACAGCAGCGACGACATGCCATCGAATCCGATGGTGCCGAACAGCTGCTCGTAGTATAGCCCCCCGTCCGGCTTCTCAAACTGCGTATGCCGTTTGGGAGGAATCTGACCGAGTGTATGGTAGAATGGCATGGGATACTAAATTTTGTTGGGTTTTATTCCGGCGGAGATACGAATTTGTACCTCCACCGGCGTTTATTGATGAAGTATAATTTAGTTGCTTAAACAACTATTGTTTTACTTACAATTATAACGCTAATTTCTCTATTGTATAACGATTCCAATAAAGTTTTATCAGTAATTATGATTAAGCGGTTTCCGAAGGCCACAAAAATAGCCGTTAGGTGAGCTGTACTGGTTTTTACTAACTTTGCCCGCCTTTACCAGTTAACCAAGCAAGCCATTAACTACTCAACCAATAAGGGCTTTACTCAAACGCATAACATCAATCGAATGCAACCTACTCTTCTCATTCTGGCGGCCGGCATGGGCAGCCGCTACGGAGGTATCAAACAGCTTGACCAGTTCGGCCCGAACGGTGAAACCATTATTGATTACTCCCTGTACGATGCCATACGGGCTGGTTTTGGCAAGGTCGTATTCATAATCCGTGAAGAGTTGCGGGATGATTTTGAAGAAGTTTTTAAACCGAAACTGGACGGCCGCATTGCCTATGAGTATGCCATCCAGAGCCTGCAATCGTATGTTCCGGCCGATCTGGGTGCCGTTCAGCGCACCAAACCCTGGGGAACCGGCCACGCCATGTTATGCGCCAAAGAGCAGACCGATACCCCGTTTGCGGTGATCAACGCCGATGATTTCTACGGGCTGGAAGCTTTCCAGATTATGGGTGAGTTTCTGCAAAATGATACCAACGACCAGCTACACGCTATGGTCGGTTATGAAGTGCAGAATACCCTTTCCGAGTATGGTTCTGTATCCCGCGGGGTGTGCGCGGTAGATGACAAAGGCAACCTGGCGTCGGTGATCGAACGGACGAAGATTTACCGGAAAGAGGGACAGATTGTCTACGAGGAAGCCGAAGGCCTGACACCGTTGACGCCGGACACACCGGTATCCATGAACTTCTGGGGCTTTAAGCCGGCCGTATTTCCGCTGGTGCAGCGGCAGTTTGAGGAGTACGCCCGCCTGAATTTTGATGCGCCTAAGGCGGAGTTTTATATTCCGACGGTGATGACGGCATTGATCCAAAACGATCAGGGAGCCTGTAAGGTGTTCCGGAGCCGGTCAGAATGGTTTGGGGTAACGTACCCGGACGATAAGCCGATGGTGCAGGCATCCCTGAAACGGTTACACGATTCCGGGACATACCCGGCCGATCTATGGGCGTAGTGAAAAGCTCCTGACGGGCTGAGTGGCCCGTCAGGAAATAAAGCTATATTATTCAGCAGCGTCCCGGGTCGTGCGAATCAGACTTATCCCGGTGAAGAAGAAGATCCCACCCAGGACAGCGTAGATTATGGATGCCCGGGCGACACCACCCTGCATCATATCCATGGCACCGTAAATCAGTCCGGCGATGCCAAGCAGCGTCAGGATGATTCCGAAAATTCGTTTGACATTCATAAGTTGAGTTGTTTATGTTTATCAGACACTTTTCCGTGTCGGAATAGATAACTACTTTTAAATCGAATCGTCCCTGAAACCTAGCGATTGGCCTTTGGCAGGACGCGTGTTAACTGGTTTGACCACCCACTTCATGAATGACTTTTTTGACCGTCGGCTGCTGCTGAACGGCTATATAACCTTAGCGGGCAGTATTCTGATGGTGATTATCATTAAAGTAACGCCCTCTATTCACCTGCCGTTTCTGGCGGCTGCCGCCCTGTCGGCCGGTCTCGGCTTTATTGAGCCGCGCCGGGGTTGGTTTCTGGCAATTCTCCAGGCCAGCTTCATCTGGCTGGGATACGAGCTGTTTACCAACCCGCCCCGCATCTCGTCCGACATCGAGATCGAGACGTTTAGCCTTTACGGTGCTATGCTGCTTACCTTCGCCGGTAGTTTCATTGGAGGAATGCTTAAGCGGGCGCTGGACAAGCCAGGTAGTCGCTGATGGCGTAATCCATTCACTCACGCAACTTTCGCTCCGGAGTCATCCATGATGGTATGGCGTCCGGATTTTTTGTAATTTTAAGGTATGTTTAAGCTATCGGCTACCCCGTTTCGTGATTTAGCGCAGTCGTTTGAAGGCGACTTGTATTATAATGATACCCCCCAGCATACCGCCCAACGGATGCTGTATGCTACCGATGCCTCCGTTTACCAGGAAATGCCCACGGCGGTAGCGCTGCCCCGTACCGTCGACGATATTAAACGGCTGGTGCGCTTTTCACGGCAGCACGGCATCGGACTTATACCCAGGGCCGCCGGTACCTCGCTGGCCGGGCAGGTGGTCGGAAACGGTATTGTGGTCGATATATCAAAATACTTTGGGGGAATATTGGAAGTCAACGCCGAAGAGCGCTGGGTGCGGGTACAGCCGGGCGTGATTCGCGATGACCTCAACGCCATTCTGAAGCCCTATGGTCTGTTGTTTGGACCGGAAACCTCTACCGCCAGCCGGGCCATGATCGGCGGGATGATCGGCAATAATTCCTGCGGTCTGCACTCGATTATCTGGGGCACCACCCGCGATCACCTGCTGGAGGCCAAAACCATCCTGAGCGACGGAGCCGAGGTAACGTTCGGACCCCTGACTCAGGACGAGTTTGACGCCAAATGCCACGGTGAAAACGTAAAAAGCCCGCTGGAACAGCAGCTCTACCAGCAAACCCGCGAGTGGCTGACCAATTCAAATATCCAGCAAAACATCCGCGAGGGTTTCCCCAAGCCCACTGTTACCCGCCGGAATACCGGTTATGCCGTGGATGCCCTGCTGCCGTTTTTTACCCACGCTGCCCAGCATATTTCCAATCCTCTCGTCACCGCTTCCGGCGAGATCGAGGAAACGCAGTTAGAAGCTGAACAGCGGATTGCAAATCCGCCACAGGACCGGTCAGGACCGGAACGACGAGCCGTTTCAAATCCTGACCAGCTCATTCCCTTCAACTTCTGTAAACTTATTGCTGGCTCGGAGGGAACGCTTTGCTTTGTGACCGAAGCGAAGCTGAACCTGATCCCGTTACCGCCGAAGGAAGTAACGCTGGTGTGTGCCCATTTTATGACTATCCGGGAAACGCTCGAGGCAAACCTGGTGGCCCTGGCGCATCAATGCTCGGCCTCCGAGGTGGTCGATGATTATATCCTGCAACTGACCAAGACCAACATTGAGCAGGCGAAAAACCGGGTGTTTGTCGAAGGTGATCCAAAGGCCATTCTGATGGTTGAGTTTCACGACGAGACGCTGGAGGGTGTCCGGCGTAAGGGTGAGGCTTTCATTCGGGCGTTGCAGGAAAAAGGGATGGGTTATGCATACCCGGTGCTGTACGGTAGTGATTCGAAAAAAGCCTGGGATCTGCGGAAAGCGGGTCTGGGCATCATGTACAACATTCCCGGTGAAGCAAAACCGGCCAACGTCATTGAAGACTGTGCAGTAGACGTGCGTGACCTGCCCGACTTCATCGACGAACTGGATCGCATGTCTACCGAGAAACATGGCCTTCAGCTGGAGTATTCGGCGCATGCCGGGGCGGGTGAACTGCACGCGCTGACACTCATGAACCTGAAGACATCGGAAGGCCGGAAGGCGTTTCGGGATCTGCTGGTCGATACGGCGGCTCTGGTAAAAAAGTACGGTGGGTCCCTGTCCGGAGAGCATGGCGACGGCCGCCTGCGGGGTGAATTTATCGGCTTTATGCTGGGCGAGGAGAACTTCCAGCTCATCAAAGACACCAAGCGGCTGTGGGACCCACACGGGGTATTCAACCCCGGCAAGATTGTGGATACCCCGCCGATGAACGAGTTCATGCGGAACGAACCCGACCGGGAGGTGCCGCAACCCCAGACCATTTTCGACTTCTCGGCCGAAGGCGGCCTGCTTGCCCTGGCCGAAAAATGCTCCGGCTCCGGCGATTGCCGCAAAACCGAAATTACCGGCGGCACCATGTGCCCCAGCTACATGGCCACCCGAAGCGAACGAGATACCACGCGGGCTCGGGCCAATATACTGCGCCATTTTTACACCAATAAAGCCAATCCGTCTGACTACGACTACGAGGCCGTAAAGGACGTGCTGGACCTCTGCCTCTCCTGCAAAGGCTGCAAAGCCGAATGCCCCTCCAGCGTCGATATGGCTCGGATGAAAGCCGAGTTTACGCAGCAGCACTACGCCGAAAAAGGCGTGCCGATGCGGGCGCGGCTGGTGGGCAATTTCACCAGAATGATGTCGCTGGCCAGCATTGCTCCCTGGGCCTACAACGCCATCTATAACACACCTGCCCTGCGTAAACTGGCCAACCGCCTGGTCGGCTTTCACCCCGACCGCACCATGCCGATGCTGGCAGATACGACGCTGCGGAAGTGGTTTTCCAGTAGGCAGTTGTCAGTGGGCGGTGGGCAGAAAGGAGTAGGCAGTAAACAAGGGGAGTCCAGTCTGCCTACTGCCAACCGCCAACTGCTGCCTGTAAATCTCTTCTGCGATGAGTTCACCAACTACAACGACGTAGAAGTTGGGCAGAAAGCCATCATGCTGCTGGAGCGGTTGGGCTACCCGGTAGCCATACCGGACCACATCGAGAGCGGCCGTACTTATCTGTCGAAGGGACTGGTCGAAGAGGCCCGGAAGATTGCTATCCGGAACGTAACGATGCTGAAAGACATTGTTTCGGAGCAGCAGCCGCTGGTCGGTCTGGAGCCGTCGGCCATTCTGACGTTCCGCGACGAATACCCGGACCTGGTGCCACACGACCTTAAAGCCGATGCGCAGCACATTGCCCGTCATACCTATCTGTTTGAAGAATGGCTGGCGCAGGAGGCCGACGCCGGACGTATTAAACCGGATGTCTTCAGCACCGAGACACGGCTGATTAAGGTGCACGGGCATTGCCACCAGAAAGCCTTATCGTCGCTGGTGCCGGTGAAGAAGATCCTGTCGCTGCCGAAGAATTATTCGGTGCAGTTGATTCCCTCGGGCTGCTGCGGGATGGCCGGTTCGTTTGGCTACGAAGCGGAACACTACGACGTCTCTATGCAAATTGGCGAACTGGTGCTGTTTCCAACGGTACGGCAGCAGCCGGACGACGTGATCATTGCCGCACCGGGCACCAGTTGCCGGCACCAGATCAAAGATGGTACGGGCCGTAAAGCCCAGCATCCGGCGGAGATCCTATACCAGGCGCTACGGTAAACTCACTGCTGGCACTTGTATACATAGGTGTGCTGGGTTTTACGCGTAGTGGGGTTGGTCTGGCTGGTGAGGTAGGATAGGCTCGTCTGCTCCTGCGCCGTTAGTTTCTTGAATTCATCGCGTGTCGACGTAAATGTGGTGGTTTCCCGACGGGTGCGGGTGTTGTTGGCTGCAACCGAGTAGGTGGTATAGCCCATAATAGTGCCGGAAGTCCAGAAGCGGCCCGGCAGCGTTTCTGCGCCCTGGGTCAACGCCACAAGCGTGAGAACTATCGGTTGAGGAACAGTGGCGAACGGAGAGGGTTGCGCATCCTGCGTATACTCGGTTTCGGTGGTCGTGACCGATCCGTTCCGGAGCTTGTCCTGAGCCCGCTCCAGGGTAATATTGCCGTTTGCATCGTACGTAAACGTAAACGTCCGCTCAATGATGTTCGAAGTGGAGGGGACTACCTGGCGATTTTCAACCAGGCGGCTCAGCTTACCGGTTGGGAGGTATTCCAGGCTGTAGACTGTTTGTAGCTGATTATTGCGGGTGTATGTGGCCCGGTAAGGCTTGTCGGACGCCTGCGTCAGCGCATACTCAAAGGCAATGGTCAGTTGGTTCTGGGTATCGGTAACGCGGGAAAGCCGGTTGCCGTTGTATTCCAGCCGAAAGCCCGCCAGTCGATCAGTGTTGCGCTCAAAAACTGAGGTAAGCTGCCCCCCCGTGTAGGTAAAGCTGCGTTCGACCAGGGTCGATAAGCGGCCGCTCTGGTCGAGTTGTTCGGTAGCGCCTACCAGGTCACAGACCGGCGGAGCCGCTACCTTTTTGGGTTCGCAGGCGAAAAAGCTCAGCAAGCAAAAAACCGATAAAAGCGGTAGGACAAAGCGATTTTTTCTCATTGTTCCGGAAAATGCAATCACAAATCTATCGCGTTTGTACAGGCGAACCAACGAAACCACGTTAATTTGTGTAGTATAGCAACCAAGCCGTCAGGCTGTTATTGACCCCTATGACCGCCGATAGTCAGCAGCAACTTTTAATTGAACGCATCCGGGCCATTGATCATCCCGAAGCCATCCGGCGGTACTTTGGGCTTCTGAAAGAGCTGATCGACATCATTAACCTGCCCAACGGCGATCCGCGGCTGGCCTTTGTGGTAGGAAAAGATAAATCGCTTACCGCTAATATTAATTTCTTCCCTGCTTTACGACTTACCCGCCCTTACAAGAGCGAAGTTGAATATGGCCTAACTATCAAAAAGGAGTGCCGGGAGCGATTGGCTGCCCTGACTGAGGTTGACTTTATGCCGGTAACTGAGAAATCAGATTACTGGATGGTGGTCATAGGTCAGTCTAATGTGCACCTATTGCATCACCCTGGGTTGCGGAAGTGTTGGGAGGATTGCTTATTAGAACTAGTCGAATCATCCAAGAGAGGACCGCATACGGCTCAACATAGCAGTTTGATATACCGGGCGGCTGAAGATGAGGGTTTAAGGGAAGACCTGATTCGTCGTTCAACAGGTAAAAGCGGGACTACACGTAGGTATTGGGTATTACATTCTAATCCGGATATTTACGATTCAAGGGCCGAACTGGAGGCAGCGGATAAAGGAGAGTTTAGGGTAGCTCAGGGAAATAAAGATAAACTGAATATTGGCGATGCTTTTGCTCTTTGGCAATCAGGTACAAAGGCCGGTCTGCTTGCTTTCGGGGAAATTATCGATAAGCCCTCCGTACGTACTCGGGCCGAAGATGATAACCGGTTTGTAAAGAATGCTGAACGACTGAAGCAGGAGCGGTTAGCGGTAACAGTCCAGTACAAAGAGAAGCTGCTTGAAAACCCGACAACCAAAAATACGATACTTGAGCATCCGTTGCTAGGTCGGCTGAGGGTGTTTCAAAATCCACAGGGAATCACTAATGCCGAATTAACCGAGGAGGAATTTATTACGCTTCGTCAGTTAGCCGGCCTGAACGGCTTATTTGAGGAGCCGGAAGAAAGCTATCAGAAAATTAGTATAAAGCCCGATATTCCCCGCAACCTGATCTTTTACGGCCCCCCTGGCACTGGTAAAACGTATCAGGTGCAGCAACTGGCCGGGCAGTTCGAGACCGATTTCATTACCTTTCATCAGTCGTACGGCTACGAGGAGTTTGTGGAGGGTATCCGGCCCGAAACCCGCAACAGCCAGATTACCTACAAAGTAGCCAAAGGTGTTTTTTACAAAGCCTGCGTAGCGGCCGTGCAGAAGGCCGGATACGCTACTCTGGCCGATTGCATGAACGACACGCCCGACCAGCGGCAGCACCGACTCCGGCAGGCCCCACCGCATCTGCTGGTAATCGACGAGATCAACCGGGCTAACATTTCCAAAGTATTCGGCGAGCTCATCACCCTGATTGAGCCCAACAAACGACTGGGCGAAGCCAATGAGTTGTGGGTTATGCTGCCGTATTCGCAGGAGCGGTTTGGGGTGCCTGCCAATCTGTACATCGTCGGTACTATGAATACCGCCGACCGGTCCATTGCTCTGCTGGATATAGCGCTGCGTCGCCGGTTTAGCTTTCGGGAGATGCTGCCGGAGCCGGCGTTGTTGTCCGTAGTCGATGACATTGATCTGGCAGCCCTGCTGCGCACTCTCAATGAGCGCATTGAATACCTCTACGACCGCGACCACCAGATCGGTCATGCTTATCTGATGCCGGTAACCTCGCTGCCGGAGCTGTGTGAGGTATTCCGCGACAAGATCATTCCGCTGCTGCAGGAGTATTTTTACAACGACTGGCAAAAGATTCAACTGGTGCTGGGAGACAACAAAGCCTGGGGTAAATTACCCGAACACAAACTCGTCCGGGTAAAAAAGCAGTACTCCGCGTCTTTAGCTAAAGAACTCTTCGGCGAGGAGCCCGACGAATACGCCGAGGTTATTACCTTTGAGGTTAATCCGCATTTGCTTCGGCAGGAATACGAGCTGGTTCCCAAAGAAGTGTTTGTGCATATTTATCAGAAGACTTGATTAGTACAACGGAATACAATCGCTTCGGCGATCCGATCCGTTGTACACGCAACCATGAAAGCCCTCGTTCTAACCGAATACAAGCATTTTGAGGTACAGGATGTACCCAAACCCTCTATTTATCCTGATGAAGTGCTGGTCCGCGTGAAGGCCGTTGGCATTTGCGGCAGCGATGTTCACGGCATGGACGGTAGCAGCGGCCGGCGGATTCCGCCCCTCGTGATGGGCCACGAAGCCTCAGGTATCATCGCTGAAGTAGGTGAAGATGTCACCGACTGGCACGTAGGCGACCGTGTTACCTTCGATTCAACCGTGTATTCGCTTGACGACTGGTACAGCCGTCGGGGTATGTACAACCTCAGCGATGGCCGCGAGGTATTGGGCGTCTCAACGCCGGATTTCAAGCGTCAGGGGGCCTTTGCCGAATACGTGGCGGTGCCGCAGCACATTTTATACAAAGTGCCCGATAACGTCTCGTTCACCCAGGCTGCCCTGGTGGAGCCGGTAGCGGTGGCGCTGCACGCCCTGAGCCTGACACCCATGCAGGTTAATGATTCGGCGGTGGTGGTTGGGGCCGGTATGATTGGCCTGTTCGTGATTCAGGCGCTGAAGATTGCCGGCTGCGGCAAAATTATCGCCCTCGACCTCGACAATGACCGGCTGGCGCTGGCTACCAAACTCGGTGCTGATGTGGTGATGAACCCGCAGGAGACCGACGTAACCGTTGAGGTAAAAGCCCTGACCAGTGGCCGCGGTGCCGATGTGGCGTTTGAGGTGGTGGGTATTGGGTCAACGGTCAACATGGCGATCGACTGTGTGCGAAAGGGCGCTACCATCACGCTGGTGGGTAATCTGACGCCAAGGGCAGAAGTGCCGCTGCAGGCCATCGTCACGCGTCAGTTGCGGCTGCAGGGTTCCTGCGCCATCAACGGTGAGTACGAAGCCGCCTTAAGCCTGATCTCTTCCGGCAAGATTGATGTTGAAGCAATTCTGAGCGCCGAAGTATCGCTGGACGAAGGGGCCAACTGGTTTCAGCGCCTGTACGATAAAGAGAAGGGGCTGATAAAAGTGGTATTGAAGCCGTAATAAATTAGCGGGCCTGGGTACCATCGTAGATAATAACACGCTCGGCCGGAGTGCCTAACTTCCGCGTAATTTCCATTCGCTCGGCATTCGTTAACTTGCTTTGATCGACCTGGCTACCGTCGCAACGGTACGTCAGACAGCCGATGCAGGACATATAGCTCATGTAAATATTGAAATAGTCCTGGTTGTTGACTGTAACCAGTGTTATGGTGGTAATAGCGGAATCTTTCCCCTGCTTTATGTCGCTGATTTTCTGCCGCAGCCAGGGTAGCTTGTTGGCCGGATCTTTTACCCCGCAGGCCCGTATGTTCTTCGACGCGGCTATTGTCCTGTCTCTCTGACAGGCTCCGGTCAGCAGGCCTAAAACAATCAGGAGTAGCACTGCCTGTTTCATAAACGTGTTCGCGTAAACGATTTTTTTGTTAAGACCCAACGGATTGCCAGTTGGTTGGAAAGACCGCTAAAAACAGTAGTGTAGGGGTTGGTAGTTACTATACAAACCCACGTCACTACCATGAAAGGCATTCGTTACCTGCTGTTAGCAAGCTATTTACCCATGGCTGCCCTACGGGCTCAGCCGGACACCGTGGCCCGCAGTGAACAGATCAGCGCCCGGCTGCACTACGGCTTTATCATTCCGCATTCCGAAAGCATTCGCGCCGTTTCCAATACCAATCCGGCCGGACTGGAACTGACCTACAGCCGGATGGCGCTGAGCCGCCGGGCCTGGGAAAACTGCAACTGTTTTGCCCGTATTGGTGCCTATCTGAACTATACCTCCTTCGCCAACCCGATGGTGCTTGGCGAAACGTTCGGCGCGGGGGGGTATTTTGAGCCGTTGCTGGCGTACCGGGGGCGCACTACGTTTTCGCTGCGGGCAACGGCGGGGCTCGCCTACCTGACGCGGGTGTATGATGAGCAAACCAATCCGCAGAACATGTTCTTCAGTATGCCCCTCAGCGGGCTGATGGCCCTAAACCTGAATGCCTACTATCGTCTTGCGGACCAGCTCCAGTTAGTGACATCAGTCAACTACAATCACATCTCCAATGGCGGCACCCGGCAGCCCAATAAGGGTATGAACTTTCCAACGGCTTCCATCGGTCTGGCGTACCAGCCGCGCCGGGAAGTAATACCCGACTCCCGGCAATGGCGGGCGGCCCCACTGACACAACGATGGCTGGCGCGGGCGTTGCTGTTCGGGACCATTAAGGTGCTGGAGTCCACCGACGAGTTTCCCGAAACACCCCGCACCCAATGGGGCACCACGCTGACCACCGGGTACCGGGTTAGCCGGCTCCATGCTTTCTCGGGGGGCTTAGAGTACGTCAATGATAATGCAGTTCGGGAATATATCCGGCGCGACAACCAGCCCGATAATTTCCGGCAACTGGCCCTGCTGGCCGGCTACGAACTATGGCCCGGCCGTTACACCTTCAGCATCCATATGGCGTACAACGCCCTGAGGCCCGGCCCTAATTATGCCGATAAGATTTATCAGCGCTACCAACTGCTGTACCGGGCACCGTCGGGCTTAACGGCCGGCATTGGCCTCAAAGCCGACCGACAGGTCGCCGATGGCTTTGATGTACGGCTGGGGTATGGATTTTGAGTATACCGATTATTGATCTTTATAAGTAGCGACCATATGTAAGAGTCTTTTTAGCTAAACTCTTATCACTACCCATGAACATTGCCCTTGTCGGTCCCGGCAAAGTAGCCCACCTGCACGCCCAGGCCACACGCCAGATACCGAATACCAAACTGGTGGCCATATACGGTCGTACTCCGGAAAAAACAGAAGCCTTTGCGCAGCAATACAGCATCAAGGCCTATACGGATGTTGCCGAAATGGTGACGCAGGAGCAGGTAGACATCACCATCATCTGTACTCCGCACCCCGCCCACCGCGACCCAACCATTGCCGCGCTGGAAGCGGGCTCGCACGTGCTGGTGGAGAAACCCCTGGCGGCTACCCTGGAAGACTGCGACGCCATGCTGGAGGCAGCGCAACGGTCGGGTCGGCAACTGAGTGTAATCAGCCAGCGCCGGTTTTATACACCCTGCAAGCGTATCCGGCAGGCGATTGATTCCGGTAAAATCGGAAAGCCGGTTCTGGGCACCGTGCATACGCTGAGCTGGCGCGATGAGGCCTATTACCGCAGCGATCCCTGGCGGGGCTCGTGGCAGGGAGAAGGCGGTGGCGTACTGGTCAACCAGGCTCCGCACCAGCTCGACCTGCTGCTCTGGTACATGGGCGAAGCGGAGGAGGTATATGGCGTCTGGCGCAACCTCAACCACCCATATATAGAGGTGGATGACACGGCGGTGGCGGTAGTGAAATTCAAAAACGGCGGCATTGGCAATATCGTAGTCAGTAATTCGCAGAAACCTGGCATTTATGGCCGGGTCCATGTACACGGGGAGAATGGGGCTTCAGTGGGTGTAAAGACCGATGGTGGCGCTATGTTCATCGCCGGTATGCTACCCATTCTCGACCCGCCCGTTAATGATCTGTGGACGGTGCCGGGCGAAGAGAAGCTGCTGGAAGGCTGGGAGGACGAAGATTCGGATGCTTTCCGAAACATTGATGCCTCTACCTACTATTTTGTGCAGCAGATCACCGAGTTCTGCGAAGCCATCCGGGAGAATCGCCCCCCGCTTGTGACCGGGCAGGATGGCCGCCGGGTCGTTGAGCTATTTACCGCCATCTATGAATCGACCAGAACGAATGGCGTGGTGACGATTGCTCAACTGTAAAATTACCATTTGGTATACTACATAACCTATTGCCTTCGTATGTAGTTGAGGGTATAATTCCTAATGACTCAACGACATATGAAAACCAGGACGGTTTTTTATCTGCTTTGCCTGCTGGTACTGGCCGGTAGCTGCCGGCGCGAAAACGTGCCGGATCGGGCAAAAACGACCAAGACAACCTCATCGACCTCAACTTCAGTCTGGGAAGAAAAGCGAAAGCAGGGAGTTGACTTCACCGCCTTCGGCGGAACGCCAGCCTGGTCGCTGGACGTTGATTTTGCTAAGAACATCCGGCTTAAAGCGCAGGGTAATAATGTGCTGACCACCTCCCTGCCCGAACCGAAACCCTATGGTAAAAACGGCGGGGTACTCCTCGACACAAAGACCGGGACAGGACGGTTGAGGGTAACGATTGAGCCAGCCGTCTGTAAAGACGACAATGGCCGGGAGTATGCCTACTCAGTTGTGGTGGAGGCCAACAAAAAACGGTATACCGGCTGCGGGGCCTTTCTGCGGGCGGAGAGTCGGCTGAACGATACGTGGGTCCTGGAGTCTTTTAAAGGGCAGCGGCTGCGGCCGGAATTATTCTCCGAACGCCGGTTACCGTATCTGGCGATCAATGTAAAAGACAGTCGGCTGGAGGGATATGCGGGTTGTAACCAGATTGGGGGTAAGGTGCAGACCGACGCCGATCAGGTGCAGTTTGAGCCGGTGACATCTACCCGTAAAGCCTGTGCGTCTAAATTTGAAAGTGATTTTTTAAATGCCCTGCGAAGCGCTACCTTGTACCGTGTTGGCAAAAACCGCCTGACCCTGCTGTCGAACGGCCAATACGTAATGACATTTCGCAAGAAAAATTAATGTATGAAGTTTTTTGTGCCCGCCGTTAAAGACGAAACTGAAGCGGAAAAAGTATACGAAATTCTCCGGAAAAAAGTAAGCCAGCAATACGGTTACCAACCGGGTCCTGCCCGTCTGTACCAGATTGTGTATGAGGATAATGGACAGGAGTTTACCGACACCGTAGGCGAACCAAGTCCGTTTGGTGGAGAGCGGGTTGTGGCGATCTTCCAGGCTGAAGATAAATACCTCGTCTGCACGGCCAACAAAGGGGTGGTCAAAGGTCTGCCAATGATGGTAGGCGACTGGGCCATTACACGGGTTGTTCCCTTCGAAGAGTAGCCGTTGGTTCTACTGAGCGGATCTGTTACCTTTATGGTATAAACTGTTTATACCATGTTATCCACATCACCACCAGACCAGCTTACGTCGGTCAACCTCGATGCGTACTTTCAGCGGATTAGCTACACGGGGGCGCAATCAGCTACCCTGGAAACTCTGCAGCGCATTCACTATCTCCATCCCCAGGCCATCCCCTTCGAAAACCTGAACCCGTTTCTTCGGCTGCCGGTGCGGCTCGACCTGGGGTCATTACAGGAGAAAATGGTGTTTGACGGGCGGGGCGGGTTCTGTTACGAACAGAATAACCTGCTTGCCCACGTGCTCACGGCGCTTGGCTTCACGGTGAAAGGGCTGGCGGCCCGCGTTCTCTGGAACCTGCCTGAGGACGTAACGAATCCGCGCACGCATATGCTGCTGCTGGTACAGGCCGACGGAAATCCGTACATCGCCGATGTGGGTTTTGGCGGCCTCACCATGACGGCTCCCCTGGCGCTGGTGCCGGATCGGGAGCAGCCTACTCCGCATGAGTCATTCCGCCTGCTGAAAGCCGGTGGAGAATTTATCGTAGAAGCGTTTGTCCGGCAGGAGTGGAAAGCGTTGTACCGCTTCGGGCTGGACCCGCACCTGTTACCGGACTACGAACTGGCTAGTTGGTTTTGTGCCACAATCCGGCTTCCCGCTTCCTGAACGAAATTATGGCTGCCCGAACGACACCCGACTGTCGCTACGCTCTGCGGAACACCGAGCTGGCTATCCACCACCGCAATGGCGAAACCGAGCGGCAACTACTGCTGTCGGCGACCGAGGTGCAGGCGGTTCTGGCGTCTGTGTTCCGACTGCAACTACCCCAGCCAGCTCTTTTGGCGATGGAACTCGATAAATTGCTGCTGAGGCTGAGCGCGGCCGAACAGCCAGCCACCAGTCAAAGCCCTAACTAAGCGAACCCCGTATGCCTTATGCCATCTGCGAGTACGGTCTTATCCGCCGGGCCGTTGATTTTGCCAATGTCCTGGACTCGCCGACGGAGTTGTACCTGCCCGATGAGTCATTTGATAGCTTAAAGACGTTCATTGCCGAAAATGATGCAGATGCGGTACTAACCTATGGCTGGCAGAAGGGAAAGGAGGTCATCCGCACGCGGAATTACGTAGGACTGCTGGAGACGCGGGAGGGCGTACAGGTGGAGATCTGGCCGAAGGTACACCCCCCTGCTCCCCAAACCAAGGGGGATGAGCCCCGGCGGGCCTTGCTGACGATGCTGCGGCATTTGCGGGATAGCCCGTTCCGGCACGTGGCCCCGATGCAGTCGGGGGCCGAGCGGCTGCCGTTGTGGGAGGTGTTTATTCAGGCGTTTCTGGACGAAATAACCGTGCTGCTGACCCGTGGTCTTCAGAAAGCCTATGTGTCCGAAGAGGCCGATCAGCGGTACCTGCGCGGAAAACTTCACCTGCCGGGCCAGATTCGCCGGAATACGCTCCATGCCGAACGGGTTGCCGTTATCTGTGACGAGTTCACCGCCGATCTGCCACCTAACCGGCTCCTCAAAACCGGCCTGCTCTATTTGCGTGACCGGGCCAGCAATACCCGTAACCAGAGCCGTATCCGTCAACTGCTTTTTGCGCTTGACGAGGTGCCGCCGTCTGTGCGGGTAAGTACCGACTGGCAGGCTGCCCGGGCCGCCAACCGGCTCTTTGTGCGGTACGGCCCGGCCCTGCAGTGGGTAGACGTACTGCTGCGCGGCCAGGTGTTCGGTATGGCAACGGGCCGGCACTGGCATCCCGCTCTGCTGTTTCCGATGGAACGGATATTTGAAGATTATGTAGCCGCCGGCTTTCGGAAGTATGCTCCCGACGCCGAGGTGCTGATTCAGGAGTCGTCGCAGTACCTGATCAGCGAGCATGGCGGATCGCAAAAGTTCAAACTTCGGCCCGACATTGTTTTGTACCGGCAGGGGCCGTATGGTCAGCAGACACTGGTGCTGGACACGAAGTGGAAAACAATCGACGGCACCGACCAGACCGGCACCTACGGTATCGACCAGGCGGATTTGTATCAGCTGTACGCCTACGGCAAGAAGTACAACGCTACCGAACTGGTTCTGATTTACCCCGCCAATGAGACTTTCCGGCACCCGCTCACCGTCTTCGGCTACGATGCCACCATGCAACTTCGGGTAGTTCCTTTTGACGTACTAAACAGCCTGGAAACGGAAGTACGGAAAATATTGACGGATGAATGATGTTGATAAACGCGGCTATGCGTTAACTTACGCCGTTTGTCGGTAACGCTACCTGCTCCGGCAGCGGCAACCCACTTAATAATACCCCTTTACTCCCTAATCAATGCCACTTGTACTTACCTTTCTGGGCATTCTGGCCCTGGTTTTCCTGGTTCTCTACGTCAAACTGGATACCTTCATTTCATTTTTACTCGTCTCCATTACCTTAGGACTTGTGGCTGGAATGGACGTGCCAGCCGTCGGAAAATCCATTCAGACGGGTATCGGTAGTACCCTGGGCGATCTGGTGCTGATTATCGGCTTTGGGGCCATGCTGGGCCGGCTGGTGGCCGAAAGCGGTGCCGCCCGGCGCATTACCAACGTGCTGATCGGCTGGTTCGGTATCCGGAATATTCAATGGGGGCTGGCGCTGGCCGGTTTTATCATCGGTATTCCGCTCTTCTACAATGCGGGTTTCATCATCGTGGTCCCGCTGATCTTTACCATTGCCATGTCGACTGGGTTACCGATGATGACGGTAGCGATTCCAATGTTATCAGCATTATCAGTAGCACACGGATACCTGCCTCCGCATCCGTCGCCGGCGGCAATTACTGCCCAGCTTGGGGCCAATATTGGTACCACCCTGCTCTACGGAATCATTGTGGCTATTCCGGCGATTATCATTGCCGGGCCCCTTTTCGGTAAAACACTGAAACGCTATAACCCGCGACCTGACCGGGATATCTACAATATCAAAGACGTGCCGGATACCGACCTGCCTGGCGTTGGTATCAGCTTTTTTGTGGCGTTACTACCGGTAGTGATGTTAACCGTTTTCGGACCACTGAAAAGCTTTTTTGCGCCCGATACGGTTGTGGGTAAGCTGGGTATGCTGCTGGCTGAACCCTATATGGGCATGTTAATTTCGGTACTGGTGGCTGTATATGCGCTTGGGTTGCAGCGTGGCCAGTCCATGAAGGCCGTGATGAAGGAACTGGAGGAAGCCATTAAAGCGGTCGCGCCCATCTTGCTGGTCATTGCCGGAGCCGGGGCACTTAAGCAGATCTTCAACGATAGCGGCACCAGTAAATACATCGGTGACATACTAAGTGGCGTACAGATGTCGCCCCTGCTGCTGGGGTGGGGCATTGCCGCTGTTATTCGGGTCTGTATCGGCTCGGCAACCATAGCGGGGCTGACAACTGTAGGTATTGTTATGCCTCTTATTCAGCAGCAGACGATCAAACCCGAATTGATGGTACTGGCAATCGGCTCCGGCAGCCTGATGTTTTCACACATAAACGACGCGGGATTCTGGCTGTTCAAAGAGTACTTTAACCTGAGTGTAAAAGACACGATCATGACCTGGTCAATCATGGAAACCATTGTTTCGGTGGTAGGGCTTTTAGGCGTTCTGGCGTTGAATTTGTTTGTCTAGCTCAGCCATGAAACGATTCTTCCTCGTGGTTGTGGTGCTGCTCGTTATCATCATAGCTGCGCTGTACCGGCCCGACATTCCCGTGGAGGTTTTGCGGGAGCGGTATAAGACGCCGGTTTCGCACGTGGTGGAGGTCGATGGCATGCCGGTACACTACCGGGCCGAAGGTGCCTCGCTGGACACGGTGCCGCTGATTCTGCTGCACGGCTCGGGGGCCTCGCTGCTGACATGGGACGGCTGGATACCTTACTTCAGGAATGATACCCGCATTATCCGGCTGGATCTGCCGGGGTATGGCCTCACGGGGCCGCACCCTAACAATGAGGGCTCCCCGGCGTATTATGCTAAATTTCTGGCGTTCTTCCTGGACCGGCTCAAAATCCGGCGGTGCGATATTGCGGGTAATTCGCTGGGCGGAGCCACCGCCTGGCAGTTTGCGCTGCGGTATCCTGAGCGGGTACGCAAGCTGGTCCTGATCGATGCGGCCGGGTATCCGAACCGGCCCGAAGCCGTACCGGTGGCGTTTCGCCTGGCGCGGCTTCCGGTACTCAGCAGCCTCTTTGCGCATATGACGCCCAAAGCCTTATTCCGCGCCAGTCTGGAGAGCGTGTATGCCAATAACCAAAAAGTAACCGATGCGTTGGTGCAGCAGTATTACGATATGTCGCTGCGGGCCGGCAACCGGCGGGCCTTTGTCCGGCGCGCTTACCAGCCCGATAGCACCTGGCAGCAGATCCGGACAATCCGGCACCCAACCCTGATTATGTGGGGACAGCAGGACCGGCTGATCCCGATCCTGACGGCGTACCGCTTTCACGACGATTTACCGAATGATACGTTACTGGTGTACCCCAATGCCGGTCATGTACCCATGGAGGAATTGCCCCAGCAAACCGCCTTGGATGCCCGACAGTTTCTGAAGAAGTAGACCGGAATTGAAATTCGGGAGATGCAGCTCGTACCAAAATTGTAACTTTGGCCCAACAAAGCTTACTGTTAATTTTAAGCCGGAATACAATCGCTTCGGCGATCCGATCCGGTCTACCTATATGACACCAGACGAACGATTTGCCCGATTGGGCCTCTCGCTGCCGCCGGCTCCAAAACCGATGGGCGTGTATAAACCCTGTTTGCGGGTTCACCTGTTTCTGTATGTGTCTGGTCACGGTACCGTCAAAGACGACGGCAGCCGGATCATTGGCAAAGTAGGGGTCGACATGGACGCCGACGAAGCCAAACTGGCGGCCCGGCAGGTAGGATTAGCTATTCTGTCTACCATAAAAGCAAATCTCGGGAGCCTGAACCGAATCAAACGGGTGATAAAAGTGTTAGGTATGGTCAATGCCACCCCGGATTTCGAGCGCCACCCGTACGTCATCAACGGCTGCAGCGAACTGTTTGCCGCCGTTTGGGGCGAGGAAAACGGCGTGGGGGTTCGCAGTGCCGTTGGCATGGGCTCATTACCCGAAAATATTCCGGTAGAGATCGAAGCTGTATTTGAACTGGCCAGCTAGATTGGGCCGGAACTACCATGTCGGGCAAATTCTTCAGAGAGGTTCTATTGAAAAGACCAGGCAGTGTGCGTATGGAAGAACATTGGTATACCGTTCAGAATGTGGAGCAGATTGACACACCGGCGCTGCTGGTGTACCCCGAGCGGATTGCCCAGAATATCCGGACGATGATTGAGATGGTGGGTGGGCATACCGAACGGCTCATTCCGCACGTGAAAACCCACAAAATGGCCGAGGTAGTGCAGATGCAGCTCGACGCGGGCATTATCAAATTCAAATGCGCCACCATTGCCGAGGCCGAAATGCTGGCTTCTACCGGAGCCCTTCATGTGCTGCTGGCGTACCAGCTGACGGGGCCTAAAATAAACCGGTTCCGTGCCTTGGTGCAGGCCCATCCGGATACCGACTGGGCGTCGCTGGTCGATAATTACGAATCGGCTGAGGAACTGGGGCAGGCTTTTGCGGCTATCAACCGCAAGGCGGTTATTTACGTTGATGTCAACAACGGAATGAATCGCACCGGGCACCTGGTCAACGGCGCACTCGGCCAGTTGTATCATGATCTTAGCCAGGACAGCCGGTTCGACCTGCGGGGTTTTCACGTATACGACGGTCACTTCCGGGATCCGGATTTCAACGACCGCAAGGCCAAAGCCGACGAGGCTTTCGGACAGGTTCGGGTGGTGGCCGATAAACTGGAGCGGAAAGGCTTGCTTTATCCCATGATGGTTGTCGGCGGTACGCCAACGTTTTCCGTACACGCCAAGCGGAAAGATGTCTGGTGCAGCCCCGGTACCTGTCTGTTCTGGGATTGGGGGTATGCCGACAGCCTGCCCGATCAGCACTTCAACTGGGCGGCCCTGCTGCTAACGCGGATTATCTCGAAGCCCGCTGAAGGCGTGGTGACCACCGATTTGGGCCACAAAGCCGTGGCAGCCGAAAACCCCCTGGCGAAGCGTGTGCAGTTTCTGAACCTGGACGGATACGAGGTAATTGGCCAGAGTGAAGAACACCTGGTGCTGCGCGTCGACGACTGGGAAGCCGTTCGGGTGGGCGATGTGCTCTACGGCGTTCCGTACCATATCTGCCCGACGGTAGCGCTGCACGACGAAGCCAATGTCATTGAAGAGGGCCGGCGGACCGAATGCTGGACTATAGCCTCCCGAAAGCGCCGGCTGCAATATTAACCGGGCTCGTCAGTAGTTTTCCGGCGGCTGCTGTCTTATCAGAAAAATAACTGTTTATATGCGTCTGTTTTCGTATACCATCCTGCTTGGTGCTTTATTGCTAACGACAGCCTTCGTTGCCCGTCCCCGGCGGATAATCTTCTTTGGCGATTCCATTACCCAGGCCGGTGTAAATCCCAGCGGCTACATCACCCGCCTGAAAGACATGCTGGCGAAGCAGAACCTGGCTGCCGATTACGAACTCATCGGGGCGGGCATCGGCGGCAATAAGGTGTATGACCTGTTTCTGCGGCTGGAGGATGATGTGCTGGCGAAGAAACCCGACCTGACCTTTGTCTACATCGGCGTCAACGATGTCTGGCACAAACGTACCCACGGCACCGGCACAGACCCGGATAAATTCGTCCGCTTTTACGACGCCCTTATTAAAAAACTGCAGGCGAACGGCAGCAAAGTTATTCTGGTCACGCCCGCCGTTATCGGGGAGCGCACCGACCACTCCAACGACCAGGACGGTGATCTGAACCGGTATTCCAACCTGATACGCGAGCTGGCCGCCAAACATAACCTGCCCCTCTGCGACCTTCGTAAGGTATTTCTGGACTACAATCTGAAGAATAATCCCAAAAACGAAGAAAAAGGCATTCTGACTACGGATCGTGTCCACCTCAACGACATCGGCAACCAACTCGTGGCCGATGAGATGTATAAATTACTGGTAACGGTTAAATAGTTTCAGCGGGGCCGCCCGGCGGTTCAATGTTTCAAGTTCCAAGTTTCGGCGGAGCAACATGAAACCTGGAACCTGAAACAAAATAAAACTATGCTCTTCGACGCTCACCTCGACCTGGCAATGAATGCGCTGGAATGGAACCGCGACCTAACGCAGCCGCTGGCTGTGATTCGGGAGCGGGAAAGTCAGTTGACCGATAAGCCGGATCGGGGAAGGGGTGTGGTGTCGCTGCCGGAGATGCGCCGGGGCGGGATCGGCTTGTGCGTAGCTACGCAGATTGCGCGGTACGTAAAGCCGGGTAACCCCATTCCCGGCTGGCATTCACCGGCGCAGGCCTGGGCGCAGACGCAGGGACAACTGGCCTGGTACCGGGCCATGGAAGATGCCGGGGAGATGGTGCAGATCACCGATAAAGCTGCCCTGCGGCAGCACTTGGCCCGCTGGCAGGGAGAGGAAGATAAAGCCACTTTGCCGGTTGGTTATATCCTCAGTCTGGAAGGAGCCGACTCCATTGTAAACCTGTCGTATCTGGAGCAGGCCTATGCGCAGGGGCTGCGGGCAGTCGGCCCGGCGCATTACGGGCCCGGTACGTATGCCTTCGGCACCGATTCGGAAGGCAGTATCGGCGCAAAAGGCCGGGAGTTGCTACAGGAAATGGCGCGGCTGAATATGATTCTGGATGCCACGCACCTGTCGGATACCAGTTTCTGGGAGGCCCTGGATGTCTTTCACGGCCCGGTCTGGGCCAGCCACAATAACTGCCGGGTACTGGTATCTCACCAGCGCCAGTTCAGTGATGCGCAACTCCGCGAGCTAATTCAGCGGGGAGCCGTTATCGGCTCGGTCCTCGATGCCTGGATGATGGTGCCGGGTTGGGTACGCGGTCAGACAACCCCCCAATCGGCCGGGCTGAAGCTGGAACGTATCCTCGACCACGTTGACCATATCTGCCAGCTGGCCGGTAATGCCAGGCATATCGGTATCGGCTCCGACCTCGACGGCGCCTTTGGCAAGGAGCAATGCCCCGCCGACCTCGACTCCATTGCCGACCTGCAGCGACTCCCCGATATGCTGCGCCAGCGCGGCTATTCAGAATCCGACGTTGAGCGCTTCGCCTGGAAAAACTGGGTAGACTTTCTGGAGCGGGTCTGGCCGTAATTTCACCCTGTTCAGATCACATTTCGTTCATCGGTCAGATTTTAGACCTGTCGATAACATTATCCAGCTAACATAAGTTACTTGGTAGAAAACCCGGGTGCGGCATGCAACACTGCTGCCGTCATTCTCGTATTTGTCCTAAAGCATGGCAGGTTGAAACGCACTGATTCTCAAACCTGACTGTCTTTCGACAACCGGCTCCTGGATAACGGCTGGCAAACTCGACGCACTGTGAAACGATTTTTTCTGACTGCTTTATACGTCATTCTGGCACTTCTGTTCCTGGTGGCTGGCTTTCTGGGCTTTGTTGCGGTAACTCCTTTAGGGCAGCAGTTCGTTACCCGACAGGTAAACCGTTACCTGGCCAAAAAGCTGAAAACACCTTTCTCAATCGGCAGTATTACCTACCGCTTGCCTGACTGGATTGCGCTTGACAACGTGTACTTCGAAACCCCGCAGGGCGATACGCTGCTGTATGGTCGGCGGATGTACGTCAACGTTGATATGATGGGCCTCCTGCAAAACCGGGTGGCGATCAATGATCTCCAGCTGGACAATATCCGGTTGTACTTGAAGCGGACACTGCCCGACACCACATACAACTTTCAGTTTCTGATCGACGCCTTCGATACCGGCGATACCACAACCGTCCGCGATACATCGGCGGCTCCGCTGGATCTGAGCCTGACACTCGTTGGCTTTAACAATGTACGTATCCGGTACCATGACGACGTGGTTGGGATGGATTCAAACTTTTTTCTGGACAGCCTGCGGGCCCGGTTTAATGAGGTAAATCTCCAGAAATCGCGGTACAGGCTGGATAGCGTCCGCGTTTATGGCTTAAATGCCACTGCCCGGATGTACGAAGGCGTAGGTACCAGTGAAGAAACTACCACACCCTCATCAGATACGCTCGATCTGGCGCTGGGTAACTGGAAACTAAATAAGGTGTGGTGGGATTTCCGTACCGACGGTAGTGGTTTTGAAACCAAAGGCAAAGTCGACCGGCTGGACATGACCTCCGACTACTTTTACCTGGCTGGTCAGAAAGTAGGCATCCGGTCGCTGTACATGGCCAATGCCGACATTTCGGCCTTGCAGGAAAAACAGGCCCGCACGGCCGCTCCGCCCAACCGCGAATCGCCCGAAGCCGAAGATGCCGGCTGGAACGTAAAAATTGGCCAGGTCCGCCTGGATAATAACCGGTTACGCTACGACGACCAGAACCAACGCGCCCAGCCCGCCGGCATCGATTATGCGCACCTGGATATGTCGGATTTCAGTGTAATGGGGCAGGGGATTTACTATAGTCCGGAGCAGATATACGGAAAAATCCGGCAGGGACAGTTCCGGGAGAAAAGCGGTCTTGTGCTGCAGCGGCTCGACGCCGACTTTATGTACAGCGACACCATGACCGCCCTGACGCGGTTTTATCTGAAAACCCCCGGCACCCTGCTGCGCGATAAAATGGTGATTCGCTACGATTCGCTGGCGCAGTTGAGCAATCCGTCCAGCCGCGTGGTGGTTAACATGAACCTGCGGCAGAGCTCGGTAGCCGTGGCCGATATTTTGCGATTGATGCCTTCGCTGGCCGATACCCCACCGTTTGCCGGTAACCGGAATGCTGTATTCCGGATCAACGCCAGAGCGGTTGGTACCACAGCCTCGCTTAACATCCCGACGTTCGACATGGCGACGCTGTCGGATACGCGCATCCGGGCCAACGGTCAGCTTCGCAACGTGACCGATCCGAACCGGCTGGTGATGAACATCACGGTGACCGAAGCAAAGACCAACCGGGCCGATATCAATAAGCTGATTCCGCCGAATACCCTGCCCGACTCATTTAGTTTGCCGCCCGCCATGCGGCTGACCGGCCGTATTCAGGGTCAGCTTGATAATCTGGATCTGGATACCCGCTTACAGACCGCCTGGGGAAATGCAACCTATGATGGCTCCCTGCGAGGCTTCTACACCGGCAAGGGGCAGGCGTACAACGGCACGCTGACGCTGGCCAGTTTGGACGCCGGCAAGTTTCTCCAGAACCCGCAGCAGTATGGGCCGATCAGCGGCCGGGCTACCTTTAACGGTCGGGGGCTGGACCCGAACACGATGAGTACCACCTTCGATGTCAACATCACCGAAGCAACGCTGAACGGCTACCGGTACCAGCGCCTGAACGCCGAAGGCCAGCTGGTGCAGGGCAATCTGACCGTGCGGGGCGGACTCGACGACCCCAATGCACAGATTAACCTGAATACCGAAGTCGGGCTGAAGCAGGAATACCCGAGCATTGAAGGTGAAATCAACATTCAGAAGCTCGATCTGGCTGCCCTCAAATTATACGAAAAGCCCCTGTCACTGAATGGTGTTTTCACGGTAGACTTCGAGTCGACCAACCCTACCGCTCCGGAAGGTAAGTTGCAGGCCCGTAACGCATCGGTTACCCTGGAAGGCAAGACGTACCCGATTGACTCACTCTACCTGGTAGCCGATACCGACCAGAACCGCAAGATCCTGATGGCGAGGGTGCCGTTTGGTGAAATAGCGCTGAACGGCGAGTTTCAGTACACGCAACTCGCCGATATATTCATCGGGGAGTTCAGCCGGTACTTCAAGATTCCGGATTTGACCTACAATCCGGTGCAGCCTCCCTACAGCGCCAATATTGAACTGAAAGCCTACCAGCATCCGCTGCTCCAGGCATTTGTACCGGGGCTTACCCGCATGGATACGGTACGGCTGGACGGCTACATCGATAACATCCGCGATACCACCTTTGCCGCCAACATCCGCACCGGGGTTATTGAGTATGACACCACCGTGGTGCAGGGGGCAACTATGTCGCTGGTAGCGGTGAACAACCGGCTCAACATCGACGGCAAAATTAATTCCGTTCAAAACCAGAGTATGAAGCTGAACGAGACCCGGTTGACGGGTACGGCGGCTAATAATCAGCTTCAGTTCTCAGCCGTTACCAAAGACACAACCGGCAAGGACCGCCATGGTCTGACCGGGGAACTGGCGATTGTAGAGAATAACTACCGGTTGAGTCTGAATCGTAATGGCCTGCTGACTAATTACCGTACCTGGGATGCCGATACCTCCGGGTTTGTTCAATACGGAAAAGACGGGATACTGGCGCAGCAGTTCAGGATTCGGTCGGGGCAACAGACACTGACACTAAATAGTGTTCAACCTCAACCTAACGCTCCGTTGCGGGTAGAAGCCCGGAACATCGATCTGTCAGACATGGCTTCTCTTGTTAATCAGGACACTACCATGGTTGGCGGTATTCTGAACGGCGACGTTATTGCCCGCGACATCACAACCAAGCCGGTTTTTACGGGCGATGTGCGGGTTGATAGTCTGGAGGTTATGCAGAAGCCGATTGGAACGCTGACGGCGAAGATGACCAATACGCCTGACGACCGGATTCAGGTGGCGGCCAACCTGTCGGGTACCTACAACCAGGCAGAGGTTACCGGATTTTACAATCCAGCATCGGAAAAAGCACCGCTGGATTTCCGGGTGAATCTGCAGCGGCTGGATGCCCGCACCATCGAAGCGTTCAGTTTTGGCGAACTACGTCAGGCAAAAGGCCAGCTGAACGGTCAGTTTACGGTTACGGGTTCTCCCGATGCGCCCCGGATGAACGGGGCCATCAATTTCGATTCGGTGGCCTTCAATATTGCCCAACTCAATACCACCTACCGGATCGATAAAGAAACCCTGCAGATGAACGGGCAGACCATTGCGTTCCAGGATTTCGCCTTAACCGACACCCTGGGGCGTACACTGATTACAAACGGTACGGTTACCCTGAAAACCATTCCGGACGTAAACTATGACCTGCGCGTGAGGGCCGACAAATTCCTGGTGCTGAATGCCGCCCGTAAAGATAATGATTACGTATACGGCAACGCGGCCATTACGGGTAATATGCGAATCACCGGCAGCGGCAGTAATCCATCCATCGTCGGTACGGTGCGGCTGGAAGACAATTCCAAGGTAACAGCGGTCTTGCCCGACGAATCGATGGATGTAAACGAGGCCCGGCAAACGGTGATCTTCATCGAGCCCGGCGATACCCTGGCGCTGCAGAAATACCTGACCCGCCCCCGGCCGGATACTACCCAGGCAAAGCTGTCCTTTGATAACGTTACCAATACCAATATCTCGCTGAACCTGGAAGCTACCGACCGGTCGGAGATGACGATCGTTGTGGATGAGCTGAACGGCGACTACCTGCGGGTGCGCGGCAACGCCCGGCTGAACGTGGTGATGAGCGCCAGCGGAGATGTCAACGTTTATGGTCGCTATGATGTGACCGAAGGGGAGTATGACATGACCTATCAGGTGCTTAAGCGGCAGTTCAAACTACAGAAGGGCAGCTATATCAACTTCTCGGGCGACCCCATGCGGGCCGATGTGAACATCACGGCAGTCTACGAAACGCTGGCTACCCCGGCCGATCTGATCGCCAACGAATTGCCCCGCCCGCTGCCGGAAGCCCGGCAGAAGATACCGTTCAATGTTCTGCTGAAGATGAGCGGCAACCTGGCCAAGCCGGATATTAAGTTTGACATTGTTGTTCCCGAAAAAAGTTTCGTGTCTACCGGTGAGGTAGTTCGGACGGTGAACGACAAGCTGACGCTTCTGCGCCAGGATGAGTCGCAGCTCAACAAGCAGGTGTTCGCGCTGCTGGTGCTCAATGGCTTCATCACAGAAAACTCGTCCAGCT
This sequence comes from Nibrella saemangeumensis, assembly GCF_039541915.1. Taxonomy (NCBI): domain Bacteria; kingdom Pseudomonadati; phylum Bacteroidota; class Cytophagia; order Cytophagales; family Spirosomataceae; genus Nibrella; species Nibrella saemangeumensis. Next base: position 127,909 of record NZ_BAABHD010000080.1, on the reverse strand, counting down.
TCTTCTCGGGTTCGGGCGAAGGCGGTGGTGCCGAAAACCTCGCCCGCAACAGCGTCAGCAAATTGCTGTCGGAGCAATTGGAGCGGATGGCTTCCAACGTGCTGAAGGGTTTCAACGTCGATTTTGATCTGATGTCGTCTAACTCGTACGTAGGAACCGGCTCGTCGTCGCCGGCTACCCGGACGGACCTGAATGTGGGCTTGTCGAGGAGTTTTATGCAGGGACGGCTAAGCGTAGCGGTTGGGCGCAATTTTGTTTTGCAGAACAACACTGCCATTGGCCGCAACCCGTCGGAACTTTTCGATAACGTGTCGGTCAACTATAATCTGACCCGCGACGGGCGTTATATGGTCCGTGCGTACCGGAACAATGCCTATCAGGCTATTCTGGAGGGCTTTGTGATTGAAACCGGGGTTGGCTTCGTCATTACCATCGACTACAATACGCTGCGTCAATTATTCGGAAAGGGGGCCGAATCGGAACTATGAAAGAACGATACCTGGTAGCCCTGCTTGGCTTAGTACTTGGCGGTATGCTGATGGGCGGCTGTAATGTGGCCAAACATCTGCCGGCCAATGAGCGCCTGTATGTTGGTACGGATGTATACGTCAAAGGTGATTCCAGCGTGTCGGCCGATGAGCAGAAAACCCTGAAAGGACAATTGAAAGATATGGCTCGCCCCAGGGCCAACAAAACCCTGTTCGGCTATCCGTATAAAGTTGCTTTGTACTACCTGATGGGCGAACCGAAACGGGAGAATGACTTCCGGGCCTGGTTTCGCAAGAAGTTCGGCGAGCAGCCGGTATTGGCGAGCGCCAAAGCTATTTCGTCGAACGAAACCGTCATGATGGCGTTTCTGGAAAACGAGGGTTATTTCCGGTCGGAAGTAGATGGGCGGCTGGAGGAGATCAAAGGTTACCAGGCCAAAGCCGTCTATGACGCTACCGTGCGGCCCCGCTATTATATTGATTCCGTGGGCTTTCTGATTGACTCCTCAGTGATTCGTAAGGAATTGGCGACCATACGCGACCGGACACTGCTGAAGAAAGGAGATCCTTACCGGTTTGAGGTCATCAAAGGAGAGCAGGCCCGCATCAGCGACCGGTTGAGGCTGCGAGGATACTATTATTTCCAGCCGGATTATGTAGCGGTGCTGGTGGATAGTGCCACGGGTAATCACCGGGTGCGTATGTACATTGCGCTGAAGCCCGATATGCCGGCCGCTGCCGAGGTACCTTACCGGATTCGCGACATCTATGTGTATCCGAGTTACAGCCTGAACCGCGCCGAGCGGGATACCAATCAGCAGAATGCCTATGTACACGAAGGCATCCATGTGGTGGACCCGAACGGTACCTATAAACCGGAACTGTTCACAGATGTGGTGGGCTTCCGGTCCGGTCAGGTATACAACAACCGGGTACAGGATCTCACCTTGTCCCGGTTCATCAGCCTGGGGCCTTATAAGTTTGTCCGCAACCGATTTGAGCCGGCCGTGCAGGGTGATTCGGCGGTGCTTGACGTACACTATTACCTGACACCCTATCCCAAAAAATCCATCCGGCTGGAACTGGCCGGTTTGACCAAGTCCAATAACCTGGCCGGATCGCAGCTGACGCTGAGCTGGCGCAACCGCAATGCCCTGCGCCGGGCCGAACTGCTGACCATCAACGGCACGGCTGGTTTTGAGGTGCAGGTTGGGGGCGGGGTGCAGCAGCCCGTTACCAACAATCGGTTCGGCATTGAAGCTAACCTGACGTTTCCCCGACTGGTATCACCGATTCGGTTCCGGTTTTACCGGCGGCAGGTCCTGCCAAAAACCAACGTGCAGCTTGGCTATGAGTTTATCTCCCGCCGGACGCTCTACAACCTCAACTCGTTCAAAGGGTCGTTCGGCTACATCTGGCGAACCAGCTTCCGCATGGAGCACACCTTTCAGCCGTTCAACGTCAACTACGTAAATACCTCCGGCATTACCGACCGGTTTATCGATCTGCTGCTGGAGGCTGATCCGTCTACGTTCCAGCAGTACTTTAATGTGCTGACGGCTGAGCAGCTTATTCTGAGTACGATTTACTCCTTCAATTTCAATTCATCGCCCCGGACATCAACCCCGCATACCTACCGGCTCAACATCAACCTCGAACCGGCCGGTAACCTGGCCGGGCTGGTTGTCAGAAAGCGCGATGATTTTGGCAATAAAGAACTGTTTGGGGTACCCTTTTACCAGTTCTTCCGCGCCGATTTCGACAACCGCCATTACTTCCACGTAACGCCGGGGCTGACCTGGGCCAGCCGGGTTTTTGCGGGGGTTGGTATCCCTTACGGCAATACCCCCTACGGCAACGCTCCACAACTGCCGTTCATCCGGCAGTATTTCGCCGGGGGAAGCACCAGTATCCGGGCGTTCCGGCCCCGTGCGGTGGGCCCCGGCACCTATTCTCGCAACGCCAATGGCCAGCGTATCCTGCTGCTTCAGGATGGGGGCGGAGACGTAAAACTGGAGTTTAGTACCGAACTGCGGCAGCGCCTGACCCAATACCTGCAGGGGGCTTTATTCCTCGACGTTGGCAACGTCTGGATGTACGCCGACGAAACCACGTATGGTCCAGGCTCAAAGTTTTCCAAAGACTTTTATAAGCAACTAGCCGTGGGTACCGGTGTCGGGTTGCGGATCGACCTGTCGTTCTTTGTGCTCCGCTTTGATCTGGCATTTCCGCTGCGCAAGCCGTGGCTGGACGAAAGCCAGCGCTGGGTATTCGATGAGGTTAAGCCCGGCAACAAGGCCTGGCGCCAGGAGAACCTGATTCTGAACGTTGCCGTTGGCTACCCCTTCTAAACAAAGAAACCCCCGCAGGCCTGCGGGGGTTTCTTTGTTTAGAAGGGGTTTACTCCACCTGCCCGCGAATTTCACCTCCGGGGTAAGCGGTAGTATGAACATTAAAGTAAATCCTGCCCTCTTCCAGCGCCGTACGCAGGTCCTCCAGTGTTTGGCCGGCCAGCGCTCCTCTCAGGTTAGCTGCGGTAAACGTTCCCTCGGCCACGACTCCATTTGACCGGCCAGGGATACCCGGCGGCATAATGAGGTCTACCACAATACCGCCGTTACTACCCGCCGGTGCCAGATGCAAATGCGCCATGGTGATGTCCATAATATTGGAGACAATCAATTTGTAGTACACTTCGGTGCCGTCTTTACTGAACCGCAGTATTCCCTGTCCCTGTGCCCTTGACTCTACGGGTGGCGTGCGAACTTCCTGAGCGCTGGTCAGGTGAGCCGTGAAGTTGTCCCGAACGCCTTTCCGGGCGCTGGCGGCTGAACGTACCGGATCAGGGGTGGCATCTTGCTGCTGGCAGGAAGTAAACAGAGCGGTGCTTACCGCAACGGTCAAAAGTAGTACGCTGACTTTCATGTTCTTTGGATTTAACGGTGAAGAAATTAGAATTAGTTTATAGCACATACGTATGAAAAGCCGCATTGGATGCTTCACCCGAAAAATACTTTAAGTCAGCAGGTTGCCATTATGGAGTAAGATTGGACCGGTACAGCAGGTACATGGTGAAAAAATACGTGATAACCATCAGCAGCGACCCATACGCCAGGACAAACCGCTTCTTTTGCGGCCGGAAAATCAGGCCTGTAATGGCAATGGATGCCATGATAATTGTAGCCAGGATGGAGACAATATGTATGGAAGAAGCTTCAGTAAAAATGGAGCCTTTCGTATAAGCGATATCGTCTATCGCCAGAATCCCGATGTTGAATAGGTTGCTCCCGAATAAATTGCCCACGGCAATGTCGAACGCGCCGATCCGGATGGCCGATACACTGACGACCATCTCGGGAAGTGACGTGGTGGTGGCCAGGAACAGCGTACCGACAAACCCCTGTTGCAGGCCCGTAGCCTCAGCCAGCCGCTCGGCATAGGAGGGGAGGAAGATAGCCGATACCACCACCAGTAACGCAAACAGGCTATACCGGGTAATAGCCGTTTTCAGCGACATGGGGTAGCTTACTACTTCGTCGGCGGGCGTTTGCTCGACTTTGATGTTGGCTTCGTGCCGCTGAATCATCCGAACAGACATCAGATAAATAGCCAGCGAGAGCAGGCTGCCGATGCTGACCCAGCCAAGGGTTGGTATGTGTTCCTGGAAAAGCAGCGAAAAACCGGTGGTGCCAACCAGAATGATACTGAGGGCAGCCGCCAGCGCGTGATTGACGCTTACTTTGGTCACGGCGGGTATGTGGTCCCGGATAAAGAGGTCCATCAGGGCGAGAATCAGCATATTGAACACGCAACTGCCGTATACGTCTCCCAGCGCCAGCTCGGGAGCGCCCACGTAAATGACCGAACTAAGACCGGTAATCAGCTCCGGCAGCGAGGTGACGGCGGCCATCAGGATCAGGCCGAACCAGGCCCCGCCCAGCCCTGTCTGCTCGGCAATGATGTCGCCGTAGTAAGAAAGTCGCGACCCGGCAAGCACAATGACCAGGGAGCAGAACAAGAAGCCACCAACAATTTCCGTTAGTTCAACCATGGCGATGGGGATTAAGTCTGGACGCTAAGCTAAGCAAATCACATCTTTATGCGACCCACGGGTGGTTGCCTTTTTAGCCATCAATGGCAACTTTTGCAACAGCACCGTCGGGCGTGGTAACACCGGGTGTTGTATCTTTGAGTATGAACAGGTTGAAACAGACGATCAGGCAGGAAAACGGTAGCGGCAGGTGGCTGGCACTGATCGCAGGATGGCTGTTCCTGACGGGCCCGGCTGGGGCGCAGGTGGCAGATATGTCGTTTCAGCACTACACCACCGACCAGGGTCTTTCCAACGATGAGGTAAAATGCATCCTGAAAGACCGGCGCGGCTTTATGTGGTTTGGCACCGTTAATGGCCTGAACCGCTTCGACGGGCAGCGCTTTACCGTATACCGGCGCTCCAAAGCGCTACCGGGTCTGCCCGGTAATTTCATCATTGGACTGACGGAAGATGCCGACGGAATTATCTGGGTTGCTACTAACCTGGGCCTTTGCCGGCTGGACCCGGCGCGCGAAGAATTTAGACACATTACTATTCCGCCCAACCGGGACCAGATCGGCGACAACGATGTGGTGTACCCTCTCATCCTTGACCGGGAGGGCTACGGTTGGTTTGCGGGCGTACACCAGCTGTACCGCATCGACCGGAAAACGCTTCAGCTAACTACTTTCCCGCTACCCCGGAATGTCCACTCGTCGTCGGTCCGGCTCTACCTCGACCGCCGTGATAACTTCTGGGTCTTTTCCAGCGGTACCGTCTACCGGTTTGATCGCGCCCGGCAGCAGTATACCTACATACTTGGCCGGGACCAGCATCATCCGCAGGCCAATATTCAGGCGTATAATTTGTTTGAGGACAGCCATCAGCAGCTGTGGCTGTTTAGCGCCGGGCATGGCCTGTTGCGCTATGACCCTAAGTCCGATCAATTTGTTGACGTTCCGGATAACCTCAAGACGGTGTATGCGCTCTGCGAAGACCGCACCCCGGACGGGCGGCTATTTTTCTGGGGAGGAGGGGCCGAAACCGGCCTGTTCAGTGTGGACCCGGTTACGCTGCAACATGCGGTTGTGAAGCCGGAGCCTCGCGATCCCCTGGCGCATAATGGTTCGCCGGTGGAGGCCTTTTACCGCGACCCACAAACGGGCGTGATCTGGATGGCTACGGAGTGGGGCATTCAGAAGATGGATCCCTATGCCCTCAAAGTAAAACGGAAGATGCTGCCGGCTCCGCTTACTGCTAGCCCGGCCGATCGGGTACGTTTTGTGCATCAGGATCGCTTTAACCCCGATCTATACTGGATAGGCACCCAGCGCGACGGCCTGTATCAGTGGAACCGGCGCCTGGATACCTTTACCCGAACGATGGACAGACGGGGCTTGCTGCGACAGGGTATGTACCGGATGGTGCAGGACAATCTGGGTAAAATCTGGCTGTCGCTGCCGAACGATTTAGTGCAGTATGATCCAAAACAGAATGTCTGGTTGTACAAAGAGGATTGGGTGCCTAAGACCGGGCACCAGCTTCCCAATGACATCTACCACCTCGATATTGACCGCAAAGGAGCCATTTGGTTTACAGCCGGGCCGCTGGTCTGTTCGTATAATCCGGTGACGAAACAGTTGCAGACCCGGTCGTTTCCGGTTGCGGTAGGCGGGGAGAACGGCCCGCGTATCTACGAATTCCGGGAGGACTCCAGAGGCCGGATGTGGGTGTATACGGTGGCAGGCCTGTTCCGGTTCGGTGAGCATAGTACCCAGGCGGAGCGGATACCCCTGCAACATGCGGATACCGCCCTACGCTTTTCAGACCGGATCTTTATTACCTTCTCCATTGATTCAAAAGACCGGTTGTGGATTGGTAATATCGGCTTTCTGGCGCAGGCTGATACGAGCGGACGCGTCGTCAGGATCTATAACTCCGATAACGGCCTGATGGCTGACCATGTGCTCGCCATGCAGGAAGACAAAGCCGGTCAGCTCTGGCTGGCGACGGATACGTACCTGCACCGGTTGAACCCGCAGACCGGTACGTTTCAGTCGCTTCAGAAAGAAAACGGCTTATTTTCCAACTTCATCATCACCAGTAGCGTCAACAGCATGAGCCGGAATGCGCAGGGAGAACTGTTTATCGGCTTTGTCAATGCCTTCAACTACTTCGATCCGCTGCGCCTGGTCCGAAATACGGTACCACCCCCGATTGCGGTTACGTCCGTCCTGGTAAATAACCAGCCCCGCACCCTGGAAGACGACCGGCTGATTGCGCTCCAGCCCGGTGATAACTCCCTGTCGGTAGCGTTTGTGGCCCTGAATTTCAGCCAGCCCGAAAAGAATCAGTATGCCTACCAACTGGTCGGCTTCGACAAGGGCTGGGTCCACACCAACGCCCGGACGGCTACCTATACCAACCTGGAGCCGGGCAATTATACGCTGCGGATCAAAGCCGCCAACAACGACGGCGTCTGGAATCAGGAAGGGCTAGAACTGGCGGTGCGGGTCATACCGGCGTATTACCAGACCTGGTGGTTTCAAGGGTTATGTGTACTGGTGCTGGCCGCTATCGGGTACGCCATTTACCGCAACCGCGAAGCGCAGCGCAAAAAGCTGGAAGGCATCCGCAACCGCATCGCCACCGACCTGCACGACGATATGGGCTCCACGCTCAGCAGCATCCGGATTTTCAGCGATGTGGTGCAGCAGCAGATTCAGCCGGTGCGGCCCGAAGCCGTACCGATCCTGCAGCGCATCAGCACCAGCGCTACCACGCTCTCCGAGTCCATGCAGGACATTATCTGGACTATCCAAACCAAATACGACAGCCTGGAGGATGTGGTCACCCGGATGCGGGAGTTCGGCCTGAAAATGGCTGAGGCCAAGGATATTAAGTTTACCATGCAGGTATCCGACAAATTTCACTCGACACGGCTCAACGTGGAGCAGCGCCGGAACCTGTACCTGATCTTTAAAGAAAGTATTAACAATGCCGTCAAATACGCCGACTGTACCACCATCAACGTATTTCTGACGGTTGTGGGCAGGCACCTGAAGCTGGTGATCGAAGACAACGGCCGGGGCTTCGATCCGGCAACGGTCCGACAGGGCAACGGCCTGCAGAATCTCCGGAAACGCGCCGATGAGATTAAAGGGCAACTGACGCTGGAGTCTGCCCCCGGTGCCGGCACACGCATTGAACTGGTAACCAAAGTGTGAGCAGTTGCTTCCGACAGCCCGCTTACACTTCTCAATCGAAAGACAATGATAAAGGTCGTTTATTACGAAGATAACCGGAACCTGCGGGAGGGCATCACCTTCCTGCTCCAGGCGACTCCGCAGCTTGAACTAGTGGGGGCTTTTGCCGATTGCAGCAACATCCGGGAAGAAATCAGGACGCTGGCGCCCGATGTGGTGCTCATGGACATCGACCTGCCCGGCATGACCGGTATTGAAGCGGTGCCGGTAGTAAAAGCCATCTCCCCGCAAACGCAGGTGATGATGCTGACGGTGTTCGACAATGAGGAGAAAATCTTTCAGGCCATCCGCAATGGGGCCAGCGGTTACCTGCTGAAACATACGCCCCCGTCGGAAATTGTCGAAGCTATCTTCGACGTCCACAAAGGCGGGTCACCCATGACCGCCAACGTGGCCCGCAAAGTGCTGCAGTTTTTTCAGCAGCAGCGGTCATCGAAAACAGAAGACTATAACCTGTCGGCACGCGAACTGGACATCATCAAAGGACTGGTATCCGGCTACAGCTACAAGCTTATCGCCGACGAACTGCACATCAGCATCGATACCGTGCGCTCCCATATCCGCCACATTTACGACAAGCTGCACGTTAACTCTAAAACCGAAGCTATCCTGAAAGCCATGAAAGAAGGGCTGGTCTAGGTATGCACCGACATTGCTGCTGCCGTTACCGGCTGGCCGAAACCGTTGCTTTTGATTTTATATACCGGTCGGCATAGCGCAGGAACGTGGGCCAGTTGGGGCCGGTGGTGTGTCCACCGCTATGCTGTCGGAAGGCAATATCGCCGTCGGTGAGGGCTGTCTCAATCGGCGGGAACTCCGTAGTGCCCAGATCTTTTTTGCCCAGCAGTTTGTACACAGGTCCGGCATATACACCGCCCAGAAACATGCCTTTAGCGTCGACCCACTGCCCTTCTACCGTAGGGGAGCCCACACTGATAAACACCGGACGGGGGGCACACAGGGCAACCAGTTCGTGCGCGTCAACGGGCAGGTCATTGGGGGTTAGCGGGCCGGCGTACTTGATAAAATTACCCGCCATCCAGTGGTATTCGGCCGATGATGCTACATTCTCGACCTGCTCGCCAAAGATTCGCCGGTGAATCTTTACTCCGCCTTCGCCCGATGAACCGATAAACCCGATGGCAAACCGGGGTTCGTACGCCATGGTCACAATGGCTGCTTTACCGTAGCGGGACAGCCCTTCAATGCCGACTTGTTTTGCATCCACAGCTTTGTCGGTCTCCAGGTAGTCCAGGGCCCGGCTGGCACCCCACGCCCAGGTCCTGAGGGTGCCCCAGTCGTCAGGTTTGCGGGTTTGTCCTTTGTTGACGAGGCCGATGATACCCTGTGTGAGTCCGGCACCGTTGTCGGCCTGGTAACTGGTCGGGTAAATAACCGCGTAGCCCCAGCCTTTGGCCAGCAGTTGCTGCTGCCAGGTGGGTTCGGCCGGGCGGTTGCCCTGATTGGCGGTCGTTGAGGTCGGGGGCCGGAACCCCGCCGGGAAGCGGAAGCCGTAGTTCATCATGACGGGTACCGGCCCCGACGCGTTGGCGGGTGTCGCCAGCGTCAGTTCGATAGCCACGTTGATGGCCGGGTAGGCAGAGTTATCGACATGCCCAACCAGGTTTTTGACAATAACCGGATATTCCCCGTTCGTTTCTTTTGTTTCGCTGACTACCCGCCAGCTTACCTTCGGCACATTGGCCGGCATACGACCATACACTTCCCGGTCAAAATCCTCAACGATCTCGGGCCGGCGTTTGGTCCACCACTCTTTGGCAGTGGTTACCTGCCTGCCGTTCTTCAGCGTTAGCGGATCGGGCAGGCTGGTGTAGGGCGTTGCTTTCGACTCGTCGGTATTGGCGGCATTAGGCGCCTGCGGATTACCGGAAGGGCCCGGCCGCAAGGCGGTAATGCCCAATTGTTGCATCATCTGCTTATGGTCCTCGGCCGACTTCTGCTGAATAACAGCCTGCGCGGCCATGAACGCTCTCCGCAGAGAGTCCTGATCCTGAGCCACGGCAGACAGGCTAAGTAGGAGGGGGAGTAGCAAAAGAAAGCCAAAGGTTTTCATGGTATCCGGTAAAGGGGTTGTCGGTATTTCTGTAAAAGCACCCGATGCCGGATTACTCCTGATTAGCCCGCTAAAAATATCAGGTGCGTATAATAGCTGGCTTTCCTGCTTTTTAGGGTACGACCGGCCGCCGGTCGATCGGTCAGAATCGTATCCAGATCTTTTTATGACGCTCTATAAGCCATCCCGACGTAACTTTCTCCTGACGACCTTAGGGCTTACAGCCGCCCATATGGGGAGGTCTGCCCCCAGCGCGCCCCTCACCGTCGGTCAGGTTATTGACCGCATCAAAGCCAATGTGGGTATCCCCTGGCGGGAGCAGACGGTCGACAACCTGATTGCCGGTAGTCTGGAGCAGCCCGTAACAGGAATTGCGACCACCATGATGGCTACGCTGGATGCACTTAAGCGGGCCTCTGCCGGAGGCATGAACCTGATCATTACCCACGAACCGACTTTTTTCACCCACCAGGACCGCACGGAACCCTTTCTTCAGGACCCCATCTACCAGCATAAGCGGGATTTTATTGCGAAGCAGGGAATTAGTGTGTTCCATTTCCACGACCACTGGCACGGCCGTCGGCCCGACGGTATCGCGACCGGCATGATCCGGGAACTAGGCTGGGAGCAATACGCCGATCCGCAGCAGCCCAAACTGTTTACCTTTCCCGAAACCACGCTGGCGCGTCTCGCCCAAGGCATAGAGTCGAAACTGAAGATCCGCACCATGCGGGTGCTGGGCGACCCAAATATGCCCGTCCGGCGGGTGCTGGCCAGTTGGGGGAATGTCGGGCTGATGCACGGCATCCCGTATGTAGAGCAGGCCGATGTTATCATTCTGGGGGAAACGCATGAGTGGGAACTGGTGGAGTATATTCAGGATGCCAATGCGGCTGGCCGGAAGAAAGCACTCATCATTCTGGGTCATCTGGTGTCTGAGCAGGCCGGCATGAAGTACTGCGCGGAGTGGCTGAAAGGATTCATTCAGGAAGTGCCCATCGGGTTTGTGGCTGCCGCTGAACCCTTCTGGCGTCCTGACCAACCCGTCCGATAGAAAGAGCAGAGAACGGCATAGCTGGTCGAACAGGCTGATTTGCCACGCTTAGGGTTTACCCTAATCCTGACGGTGTTTCCCCTAAAATTCATACTTCAGGCGGCTGCCGGGCGTAGTAAAGGCCGCAGAAAAGCATTATTTTTATATTCCTTTTAACGAAACGGCGGAACTTTGTATGGCAGAGGCTGGCTTATAGACCTGGATGGCTAAAGGCCGGACCTTGCCTGCCCATTCGTTTTCAATTGACCAATATACCATACGCTCTATAATCCCTAACGTACTTTGGAAAGACGAGTAGCGCTCAAAAACATGGCGGTGGCCCTCGGGGGTCTGATTAGTCTGCCGGCCTGGGCCGAAGGCTGGAACAGGGCTTCTGTCGCGTCGCTTCAGCCGATTCTGTCAGCGGATCAGGACCTGCTCCTGGCCGACATTGTCGAAACCATTATTCCGGCCACCGACACGCCGGGTGCCAAAGCCCTTGGCGTGCATTCCTTTATCCAGAAAATGGTCGCCGACTGCTACGAGAAAAGCGTACAGCAGAACTTCGTCAGCGGTCTGACTACTGTAGCGGGTCTGGCGAGGCAGACCGGCAAATCGTTTGGAGCGCTGGAGGAGATCCAGCGACTTAACCTGCTGAAGCAACTGGAGCAGGCGACGGACGCGGACCAGAAAAGCTTTTACCGCCTGGTCAAAAGCCTGACCATTCAGGGGTACATGACCTCGGAATACGTCATGACGAACATCACCAAATACGAACTGGTGCCGGGCCGCTACCATGGCTGTGTGCCGGTGAAAACGAAAGCTTTGACGGAAAAGAAATAACTCGTTTCAGGTTCAAAGTTCCAGGTTTCAGGGGCCAACCTGAAACCTGGAACTTTGAACCTGAAACTTTGAGCCTGAAAGAAAATGTCATTTATAAACATAGATTCAATCAAAGTAAATACGTTCGATGCCATCGTGATCGGCTCGGGCATCAGTGGCGGCTGGGCTGCCAAAGAGCTGACGGGAAAAGGGCTGAAAACGCTGGTGCTGGAGCGGGGTCGCGACGTAAAACACGTGGTCGACTACCCCACCACCATGATGAACCCCTGGGAGTTTGAGCACCGCAACCGGCTGCCGCTGGCGGTGCGGGAAGCCAACCCGATCGTCAGCAAATGCTACGCTTTTTACGAGGGTACCACGCAGTTTTTTGCCAAAGACGCCGAACAGCCCTACGTGCAGGAGAAACCTTTCGACTGGATTCGGGGCTACCAGGTTGGCGGCAAGTCGCTACTGTGGGCGCGGCAGACGCAGCGCTGGAGTAACTTCGATTTTGAAGGGCCCGCCCGGGATGGTTTCGCCGTGGACTGGCCTATTCGGTACCAGGACCTGGCGCCCTGGTACAGTTATGTAGAGAAGTTTGCGGGTATATCCGGGAACAAAGACGGCTTGGATACCCTGCCGGATGGTGAGTTTCTGCCCCCGCACGAGTGGAACTGCGTCGAAAGCCATTTTCAAAAGCAGATTTCGGGCAAGTACAAGGACCGCCATGTGATCATGGGCCGGGCCGCGCACATCACAAAACCGCAGCCCATTCATTTGCAGCAGGGGCGGGCGCAGTGCCAGCACCGCACCATCTGCGAGCGTGGCTGCCCCTTCGGCGGCTATTTCAGCAGCAATGCATCGACATTACCCTGGGCGGCTAAAACGGGGAAAATGACCCTTCGGCCGAACTCGGTTGTGCATTCCATCATCTACGACGAAAAGAAGGCCGGGCCGACGTTCGGAAAAGCAACCGGTGTGCGGGTGATTGATGCTGAAAGTAAGCAGATGATCGAGTTTTATGCCCGCATCATTTTTGTGAACGCGGCTGCGCTGAACACCAACCTGATCCTGCTGAACTCGACCTCCAGCCGCTTTCCTAATGGCTTAGGCAACGATAGCGGCCTGCTGGGCAAATACGTGGCTTTTCATAACTACCGGGCGGGGGTATCGGCTGAATACGACGGTTTTCTGGATTCGACTACGGATGGTCGCCGGCCGAACAGCCCGTACATTCCGCGGTTCCGCAACGTGTACAAACAGGAAACCGACTTCCTGCGCGGCTACGCGGCCGGTTTCTCGGCGGGCCGGTCTTCCCGCACCAATCAGGAGGGCATCGGCGCGAGTTTAAAACAGAACCTGCATAATCCGTCGCTGGGCGGCTGGCATGTCGGCTCACACATGATGGGCGAGACGATTCCGAAAGAAAGCAACTTTGTCGCGCTGGATCAGTCGCTACGCGATCCGTTCGATATTCCGCAGTTACGGATTTCGGTGGCGTACGACGACAACGACGACAAGATGGTGAAGGACTACCTGGAGCAGATGACCGAGATGTTTACGGCCGCCGGTTTCACCAACATCCGCACCCGCGACGATAAGCGCAACCCCGGCCTGGATATTCACGAAATGGGTGGCGTCCGGATGGGCAAAGACCCCAAAACCTCGCTGCTAAACAAGTGGAACCAGATGCATGCCGTAAAGAACGTCTTTGTCACCGACGGGGCCAGCATGACCTCTACCTCCACGCAGAACCCGTCGCTGACCTACATGGCCTTGACCGCCCGTGCCGTCGATTATGCGGTGAAGGAGATGAAAAAGCAGAGTCTTTAAGTAATATTGCAGAGAAGAGCCTGGCATGTAGTCAGGCTCTTCTTCGTTACCCAATTGGTATTATCCCTAACCCCTGCATTGTATGAAAATGAAGTATACCTTGTTCCTGGCGGGCGTTTTATGCCTGTTCGGTTCAACGATTTCTCCGGTGGTAGCGCAACAGCAGCAGCTCATCGGCCAGTTTGACGGCAGAGCCGATGTCGGCCCGGTAAAGCGTCCCGGAACCGCCACCTACAATGCCAGTACACAGGAGTATACCCTAACCAGCTTGAGCTCCGGTCCGGATGAAGTCTCGATGGTGTGGAAAAAGATGACCGGCGACTTTATTCTCCGTACCAATGTGCAGGGAATTGGCATGGGCGCAGGGCTGCACCGCAGACTGGGCTGGATGGTTCGGTCGGGTCTGGAGCCAGGCGCGTCTCAGGTTAGTGCCGCTGTACAGGACAATGGCGTTACCGCGATGCAGTTCCGCCGGACTACAGGCGGGCAGACGGAGGAAAAACGCTCATCGGTGACGGGTGCCGATGTTATTCAACTGGCCCGGAAAGGCAATACCTACACCATGTCGGTCGCCCGCAACGGCGATACGTTTGTGTCGGAAGAGGTCACCGATCTGGCGTTAGGCGATGAGGTGTACGTGGGGTTATTTGTCGGTTCGGCGAAGAAAGGGACCATGGACAAAGGTGTTTTCCACAATGTTCGCATAGTGGTGCCCGCCCGCGACAACTTTGTGCCGTATCGTGAATATATCGGGAGCAACCTGGAGATTATGGACGTAGCGTCCGGTCGCCGGAAAATCATTTACCAGTCGCCGGAATCGCTGCAGGCCCCCAACTGGACCCTCGACGATAAAGCGCTTATTTACAACAGCAAGGGGCTGCTGTACCGCTTCGACCTGGCCAGCCTGGTGCCGACGGTCATCAAGACCGGCTTCGTTACCAACAATAACAACGACCATGTACTGTCGTTCGACGGCAAAATGCTGGGCCTGAGCCACGGCAGTAAAGAAGACGGCAATAAGTCAATCATATATACCGTACCCGTAACGGGCGGAGTCCCTAAGAAGATAACGCCGATTGGGCACTCGTACCTGCATGGCTGGTCGCCGGATGGCCAGTGGCTGACTTTTACGGGTGAGCGCAACGGGGAGTTTGATATTTACAAAGTCTCCTCGGCCGGTGGCCCCGAAGTCCGGCTGACGACGGCCAAAGCGCTGGATGACGGTCCGGAGTATTCCCCCGACGGGCAGTATATCTACTTTAACTCCACCCGTACCGGAAACATGCAGATCTGGCGGATGAAAGCCGACGGCAGCGAACAGGAGCAGGTGACCACCGATGCCTTTAACAACTGGTTCCCGCATATCTCGCCGGACGGCAAGCAACTGGTGATTCTGTCGTTCCAGAAAGACATCAATCCCAACGACCATCCGTTTTACAAGTATGTGTACCTGCGGCTGATGCCTATCGTAAACGGCAAACCCGATGTATCGAAGCTGAAGGTAATCGCCTACGTATACGGCGGGCAGGGCACCATTAATACGCCATCGTGGTCGCCCGACAGCAAGCGGATTGCCTTCATCAGCAATACCAATTCCATTACCACGGCCGCAGCGGTGAAGTAGGCATCTCGTACCCCGGAATGAAATTCCGGGGCAGGCTTGACTCTCACATGCTGGAGGCCATGATTCCCTTTCTGACGGACCGGATTCCGTTCAAAGAATTGTTATCTTCAGCTTGGTATGATGCTGTATTAGCTGAAAATCGGACCGATTGAATGTACACAGTTCATTGCAGTATTGTTCCGCAATGGCAGTGTGTACG
The DNA here is from genome assembly GCF_039541915.1 of Nibrella saemangeumensis. Classification (NCBI taxonomy): domain Bacteria; kingdom Pseudomonadati; phylum Bacteroidota; class Cytophagia; order Cytophagales; family Spirosomataceae; genus Nibrella; species Nibrella saemangeumensis. The sequence goes on along the minus strand of NZ_BAABHD010000080.1, from coordinate 112,537 downwards.
CAATCGCTCATGTGACTAAAGCCAATCTTATAAGCAATTTGAGCCGCTCGTTCAATGTGCTCAACAGTAACAGGAACTGGTTTTAACAGATAAAAAGTATGCAAGTGTTTTCTGATTTCATCTCGGCTGGCTGCCGCTTGTACTTTGGTCAGTGCGAAGGCTAGTTCATTAATGGACAAAGTAGAAATGAAAAACAGGCCATCAACGATGGCCTGTCGGATAAGTTGAGTTGCTTGGTTATACTTGGAAATCTCCTGCTCAACACAATGGTTAACGAGAACGTCGGTATCAAAATAGATCATTAGTGATTCCCCTCCCAGTACATTTCGTCAATTACTTTATTGATGTCAATGTCAGCCGGAATCCTCTTAGGAGGGTGCATCCTGCGAGTTTCGTCCAAATGGGCCAAAACTTCTTGCGGATTGTAACGAGATTCCTTTTCCGGACTGGTGGCAGTGATTGTTATAACACTATCTTCAGTTAAGTGCTCTTTCAACTGCTCCAGCCACTCTGCCGTTAGTTCCTCCCGCTTTAATACGAATGTCGTTTCCATAGCCATTTTGTTTCACCCTTAGCAAGATAACAAATTTTCCCTCAGCTTTGTGCTGAGTATCCAAAGCTGGTCCTTACCTACTTCTGGCCATTTCGGGTAAAACAAGGCGCAATTTGTGTTGGGCTAAGTGCGGCAATGCTTATTTTTGAACAATGATCTACCTCGACAATAACTTTCTGTCTTTAACGCTTCAGCAATCGTTATCTACCTAAACCGATTTTCTATGTGCCACCGAAAATTCTCCTTCGCTGGATAATGAACCTCCCCGAACGGTAGCCGTAAGGGTTGACCTTGAAACTGCTTTAGATTGTAAGGACTGGCTAAGGTATCGGCTAGTGTGGGGGAAACAACTACCCGCAACCGTTCGTCCACACCAATCATACCCCGGTCAAAAGCGGTATGCAAATTGGGGCAAAGCGCAATACCGTTTGTGACTCTGTCGTCTCCAGATATGCTGATTGGCACGATATGGCAGGCTTCAACTAAGGATGAGCCGCTGCTGGAGATAACTCGCATACCCGAAATAGCGCAAGTATGCTCATAAACCATAGGAACCAGCTTCTTAAAAAGACCACCTCGTACAAACCGGACTTCCTCGTCCTCTATTGGCTGCAGTGGTGTGATATACGTGCTTTCCTTTTCATTTAGCAAATAGTTTTCCAGATCCTGCACATAGCTTCTTCCGGCAGTTTTTACCTTCACAAACTCCGCTTTCACTTCGGAGAAATAGGTGTCCAGTAAAGTGGTTTTGAGTTGTAGCCTTGTGGGTATGTTTAGGAGTAGCTGATATAAATCGTCAGCGAAACAGGCGTAGTCGAGTCGTTCACTGAGTACCTGCACACTTCTTATATGTGAGTCAATCGTGACTCCTGGCTTTGGCTTAACAAACCATAACCCTTCGCTTTGCAGGTAAAAGAAGGGTTGAGTAAAGTCGTCCTTATGGGCAGTTTTGACCAGGAGCGCAAAGTTCTCCTTAAACGTACCTACCAGCTCAGGCGATACAACGATGCGATTCTCGCTAATGTTGTTTTTCTCAATTAGCTCAATTAACGTAAGCAGGAAAACCGGCTTATGGGGGGCCGAACCGTATTGCGTTCCTCCGCGCTTAAGCTTTCTGAAACGTTGAATGTATTTCTCTACTAATTTATTGTCAGCCGGTATCGACATGCTGTGGAGAATAAGGCCGTGCCAAACTAAATAACCTTCACTGCTTTGCCAATACCGATAAATCAAAAGAGTCGTAATTTGGGGCTACCATGAGAAAGAAGGTTGTTATTTTAGGTGGCTCCTCCGGTATCGGGCAGGCCACGGCCGAACGGTTTGCCCTCGAAGGCTGGCAGGTGCTCTTAACCGGCGCGGAGGCCCATCAGGGTGAGGAGGTCGTGCGCGGTCTGGCCGGCGAAGGGCACCACGCGCTGGTGGTCGACGTGCGCGACGATGCCGCCATTCAGAAACTGGCTCAGCTGGTTACCGATGAATTTGGCCAGCTGGATGCTTTTGTCAACAGCATCGGTATTGGGCAGAACCTGCCGGTGATCGGCTCCGATCTGGCAGCCTGGGACAATGCCCTGCAGGTTATGCTATATGGCTCCATAAAAACCTGCCGGGCGCTGGTGCCCCTGCTGGTCGACGGTGGACGGATTATTCACATTACCTCCATCCATCATGAGCGGGTGGCTGCGGGTAGTTCGGCCTACGGCATGGCTAAGGCCGCGCTCACCCAGCTGACCCGCTCGCTGGCGGTTGAACTGGCGCCCCGACATATTCTGGCCAATGCCATTGCGCCCGGCTTTGTGAACACGCCCTCATCCATTAAGGCCGATGGTAAGAACGAGCTCGAATCGGAGTGGTTTGTGGAGAACTACGTCAAAAATGCGCATTTGCCGTTGAAACGAGCGGCTCAGCCGGATGAAATTGCCGGGGTGGTTTGGTTTCTGGCCGGCCCGGATGCCAGTTACATGACGGGGTCGGTCCTGACGGTGGATGGAGGATTGACCATTACGTTCTGAGGGTACCCCGGAATACAATTCCGGGGTACTAATCCGGCAGGATGACCGTAAACGTCGAGCCCTGATCCGGTATACCGGAGGCAAAAATGACGCCACCGTGGTTTTCGACGATCTTCTTGCAGATGGCCAGACCGATACCAGTCCCTTCGTAGTCGTTTTTGTTGTGCAACCGCTGGAAAATGGCAAAGATCTTACCGGCAAAGCGATTGTCAAAGCCGATGCCGTTGTCGGTGAAGGTGAGCTGGATATACCGTTTGGCCTTGGGCATGTTGAACTGACCCACTTCTTCGGCGCTCAGGTAGGTGCAGGAGATGTGAATCTTCGGCGCTACGTCTTCCCGCGCAAACTTCAGCGAGTTGCTCAGCAGGTTCTGAAATAATTGCCGGAATTGCGACGGCACTATATTCAGGACCGGCAGCTTGTCGGCCTCAATAACGGCGTTTTTGCTCTCGATCCGGTGCTCCAGCGTTTGCAGTACCTCTTTCAGAATGGTCTGCAGGCTGAAGGGCTGGAACGACACATCGCCCGAGATCATCGACACCGACAGAATATCGTTGATCATCAGCTGCATCCGCTGCGATGAGTCAATGATTTTACTTAACGCAGCCTGCCCGTCGGTGGTGAGGTTCTCGTATTGCGTGACCAGCAGCCGGTCGCCGAAGGTCGAAATCTTGCGGAGCGGCTCTTTCAGGTCGTGGCTGGCAATGTAGGCGAACTCCTTCAGGCTGGCGTTGGATTGCTGGAGTTGCAGGGTCTTCTGAAACAGGCTGCGCTCCATGTCCTTCTGCTCCGAAATGTCGAGGGCCGCCCCCAGCACCTGCTGAACGTTACCTTTCCTGTCTTTTTTAAACACCATTTCCCGCACCAGCATCCAGCGCCAGCCCAACTCCTTGTGGCGCATACGGCATTCATACTGGTACATGTTCTTCCGCTCACCCTTGCCGTTGGATGCGTACTGCATATCGGGCAGTTTACCGGCATCGTCGGGATGAGACAGCACCGACCGGAACGACTCTCCCATGTCGAGGATGTCTTCGGCCGTATAGCCCAGCACCGAGGTAATTTCCTTGTTGACGTAAATAACCTGTTGCTTGGCCAAGTCGTAGAGGTACAGCATGGCCGGGGAGGCATCGGCAATATGCTCAATAAACAACTCCTGCTCCCTGATCCGCTGTTCGGCTTCTACCGTCTCCGTCACATCCATGGAAATGTTAAGCACGTGCTCGACATGACCATCCGGATTGCGGTCGAAAATAGTGCCGTAGGTATGGAACCAGCGGTACTCACCGTTTCGGTGGCGCATCCGGTAGGTAAACTCAACGATCATGTCGTCGGCCCCGGATTCATTGGCTTCTTTCAGCGCCTGTGCGTTCCGCTCCATCATCGAACCCATATCATCCGGGTGGATCAGATTGGCGAAGAAACTGACATCTGCTTCCATGACTTCCCGGGGGTTATACCCGAGCAGTTTTTCCAGCCCCTGGCTCACAAACGTGTACTTGCCGGTGTTGATATTGTAAGAGGCAATGATGGATGGTGTCGCGTCGGCAATCTTCTGAATAAAGTTCTGCTTCTCCAGTAGTTCTTTTTCCGTCGTTTTCTGCAAGGTCACGTCCTGCCCGGTGCCAATCATGCGGATAACCGTACCGGCCTTATCCAGCACAACTTCTCCTTTGGCGTGCAAAACTTTTACGGTGCCGTCGTTAAGAATAATCCGGTGAAAGAAATCATTGGGCTGCTGGTTATCCAGCGAGTTCTTTATGTGCTGGTACGTCAGATTCCGGTCGTCGGGATGAACCAGTTGCAGGAAGCGCTCGAACGTAACTTCGGCTGACTGCGGGACCAGGCCATAAATCCGGTACATTTCATCGGACCAGGCCACTTTATTGGCCGCTACATCCCAGGCCCAGTTGCCGATGTGTGTGAGCGCCTGCGCCTGTTTGTAGAGCGACTCACTTTGCTGAAGTTGCTGCACCATGCGGTGGCGCTCGGTCACGTTCATCACGGTGCCCTTCATAACGGGTACGCCGTTTTCGATGGATATGCTGCCCCTCGACCAGATAATCCGGTCGCCTGTTTCGGTCAGGTAGCGGTACTCGCTATCGTAGATATCCTGATTTTTGATGGCCTGTTCGAGTGCCTGTTGCACCCGGTCCTTATCATCAGGATGGATCTTTCCTAAAAAGCCAGGCAGGCCGTCACCGTCGTTAATGTTCAGGATACGCAACACCTGGGGCGTGTAGGTGGCCTTCATAGTGTGCAGGTTCCACTCAAAGCTGCCCAGTTCGGCTAGTTCCTGGGCCTCCAGCAACTGCTGTTCGCGGTACGCCAGTTGCTGGGCTGTTTCTTTCTCATGGCCGATATCGAAGGCGATACCAATAATCTGCGCCGGTTGCTGCTCGTTGCGCCGGAAAACGGTCTCGTAGCTGCGCATCCAGCGGTAATGGCCGGCTTTATGTTTTACCCGGAACTCAAAGGAGTACACCTCGCCGTCTCTGGCGTTGGCCAGTACCTGCGCGTGTTCAACGCCCCTGGCGATGTCGTCGGGGTGAAGAAGCTGCGTCACCAGTTCACCGCCCATGCGGTGCAGGTCGTCGCGGGTGATACCCAGAATCTTCTGCAGATTCTCGTTGGTATACACTTCTTTGCGCTCCAGCAGGTCGAAGACGAAAATGATACCGGGCGAGGTATTGGTAATGCGTTCAATGAAGTGCAGATGCTCGTTGATCTGCTTCTGCTGGAGGTTAAACAGCGTCTGGAACGACTGGGCCTCCGACTCCATGATATACTCGTCGAACTCCCCGATAATGGCCAGCGAGGTGGCCAGGTCGGTGGTGTAGAGCGGCAGAAACTTGTACAGGGTTTGTTTCCGGACGTAGTTGACCTGCGTAATATCGTCGGCCACGATCTGGTTCTGGTTCACCACCGGAAGCTGATTGGTAACCCACTGCTCCATGGCGTCGCGGATCTGGTCGGGGGCCCGGTTTTCGACAAAATATTGAAAAAACTGACCGGTCGTCAGTTTGGAAAAGGCTACGAGTTCCTCTTCCGGCATCGTGTCGAAGTAAGACAACAGGGTGTTGTTCAGCTGCCTCAGCAATCGGATCTGTTCTCTGACGAATGCCTCCAGGTGGTTGGCAACAATAAATGCCGCAAAACCCGGTAGATGGGTAAAGACGAGTCTGGCGGATTTAGGTTCAGCGGTAGGGGACACGGGGTCTACGGTTTACAGCGTACAAAATCTGAATTTATAAACTAAAAATAGCCAACGGATTGATTAGCAGCCAAAACGCTCAGGTGGTTTCTACCAGCGCTTCCGGTAGCGTGATGATGAACGTAGCGCCTTCGTTGGGCCGGCCTTCGGCCCGGATTACCCCGTTGTGCTTGTTTACAATTTTTTTGCAGATGGAGAGGCCAATGCCGGTACCCTCGTATTCCTGATAACTGTGCAGCCGTTTGAAAACTGCAAAAATTTTGTCGGCATTCTCCATGTCAAAGCCAATCCCGTTATCCTTTACGTAAATCTTGAAATAGCGCGAAGAGAGCCGCTCTTCGGGCAGTTCGGTGAAGTCGTCTTCCCGCATCGTCTCGCCGTAAATATAGATTTCGGGCCGGCTCCCGCGTTTGCAGAACTTCAGGGAGTTGGTGATTAGGTTCTGAAATAACTGGCGCAACTGGCTCGAACTACCCATGATCTGCGGCAACGGGCTGACGTGAAGCTGTGCCTCTCTCTTCTGGATCTCCTCTTCCATGTCGGAGAGCACCTCGTGGACAACCTGGTTCAGATCAACCAGTTCGAAAGTGCTGGATGCGTATTCGCTGCGGGAAAACTGCAGGATATCCTTAATCAGTCGCTGCATCCGGGTGGCGGCCACCAGGATCTTTTCCAGGCTATTGTCTACGTCGGCGTCTGCCTGTCCCAGCAACCGGTTACGAATGCGGTCGCTGAACATCATAATCTTCCGTAGCGGTTCCTGCAGGTCGTGGGAGGCTACGTAGGCAAACCGGTCCAGCTCTTCGTTGATGGCATGCAACTCCTGGTTATTTTTCACCAACTGGGCGTTGAGCAGCTTTACTTTCTGTTCAGAGGCTTTGCGCTCTTCGACTTCACTGGCCAGACTGGCGTTGATGTTCCGCAACTCGGTTTCCTGCGTCATAAGCTGGTTTCGTTGCCGGAACAGCTCCACAAAAATCCCTACCTTATAACGGAGCAGCTGCGGATTGATCGGCTTGTAAATAAAATCAACAGCGCCGGTGCGGTAGCCCTCAAACATACCCTCTTCGTCCTGGTTGAACGCCGTGATAAAAATGATCGGGATATGCCTCAGCTTATCGCGCTGGTAGATCAGCTCGGCGGTTTCGATGCCGCTCATGCCCGGCATCCGAACGTCCATCAGGATCAGGGTAAAATCGTGCTGGTTCAACAGGATCTTCAGCGCGGCTTTACCTGAATCAGCCTTTACAATCTGGTAGTTATCGCGTTCCAGAATGGTCTCGATCGAGAGGAGGTTATCCTCCCGATCGTCGACCACCAGGATTTTTACTTCAGTATCGCTATTCATGGGTGGTGTAACCTTATTTGTACAGCCAGATTCTCATCAGAGACAATAGCTGATCAATCTTCACCGGCTTGGTAATGTAATCCGATGCGCCTGCTTCAATGCATTTCTCGCGGTCACCTTTCATGGCTTTGGCGGTCACGGCAATAATCGGCAGGCTGTTGTTTTTATGCTCTCTTCTGATTTTCTGGGTGGTCTCGTAGCCGTCCATCTCCGGCATCATAATGTCCATCAGCACCATGTCGATCTGTTTGTTTTCCGACAGAATGTGAATGGCTTCCTGGCCGCTTTCGGCTGTGATCACGTTCAGATCATACCGTTCAAAAGCCGTGGTCAGGGCAAAGAGGTTCCGGACATCATCGTCAACCACCAGAATGGTTTTGCCGGTCAGCACATCCTCCTTCGTCCGCAGGTCTTCAATGATCTGCTGCTGGTCGGGCCGCAAATCCAGGTGGTTGAGGTGAATATGAAGAACGGTTTCTTCCAGCAGATGTTCCAGGAAACTACCTTCTTTTTGAAGAATCCGGTTGGTGAGGGCTTTCAAAGCAGTCCGGTCTTTGGCCGTGAGGTCTTTTTCGGTGTATACGAACACCGGCATCAGCGGGCGTTTTTCCTCGTGGACCTTCGCGATAAAACCCGTGCCGGCTGTATCCGGCAGGTCAAGGCTGGCAATCAGGCAGTCGTAGTTCCGGCCGGCCAGCAGGTGCAGGGCTTCTTTGCCGGTTTCGACCCGGTCAATGGTAATCCGGTCGCCGTTTTCGAGCATATTTACGATTGCCGATGCCTGTTGCGGGTTACCTTCCACGAGCAAAATTGTTTTGTTGCGCTTCCGGCTGTACTCGGCAATGTCGCTAAACAGCATGTCGAGCGCCTGATTTTTCAACGGCTTCAGCTGGAAGCTCCGCGCTCCGCGCTGCATGGCCAGCAACCGGTTTTCTTCACCCGAGATCAGGTGAACCGGAATGTGGCGGAAATTCAGGTCATTTTTGAACAGGTCCAGAATCCGCCAGCCGCTGGCATCGGGCAGCTTGACATCGAGCGTAACCGCCACCGGGTTGTAGCTGTTGGCCAGGTTCAGCACTTCGCCGAACGAGGTGGCTACTACGGCCATCAGTTCTTTCTCGTGCGCCTTCTCAATCATGATCCGGGCAAACCGCACGTCGTCCTCCACAATGAGCACGACCCGGTCGCCGGGTTCAATGGTGTTTCGGTCGTCACCAATCTCGTTGATGATCTCGCTGATGCTGTCCAGATCCCGTTCCGGCAGCTTTACGGTTGGTACCGATTGCAGCGGGGTACTGTCGTCGTCACCCTGTTCCAGCTGGTACTCGCTGATGGTAATGGATTTAGCGAGGGTATTCTGCTTATCCGGTTTCGCGTGCGCCGGATTGTAGTGCAGCGGCAGGAACAGTGTGAAGGTACTACCCCGGCCCGGTTCACTGTTCAGTTCGATGGTACCGCCCAGCAGTTCGGCCAGGCCGCGGCTGATGGAGAGCCCCAGGCCGGTACCGCCGTACTTCCGGCTGGTTGAGCCTTCGGCCTGCTGGAAGGCTTCGAAGATGATGTTCTGCTTGTCTTTGGAAATACCGATGCCGGTATCTTTAATTTCAAAGGCCATGACGCGGGTGGCCTGGTCCAGGGTATGATTCCCCCGCTTCCAGGTTCGGCTGGCTTCGTAAATCTTCAGCCTGACTTCGCCTTTATCGGTGAATTTAAAGGCGTTGGACAACAGGTTCTTCAGGATCTGGTTGAGTCGCTGGGCATCGGTCTCCAGGCTTTCCGGTACCCGCTCGTCCAGGTCGATGCTGAAACGCAGGTTTTTACTGTCGGAAATGTGTTTGAACGTCGTTTCCACGAAGCTGGTAATCTCGCGGAACCGAACCTTGCCGAAGTCGGTGGAGATATAGCCGGATTCGATTTTCGACAGGTCAAGAATGTCGTTGATCAGTTGAATCAGGTCGTCTCCGCAACTGTGGATGGTTTTGGCGTACCGCACCTGTTTTTCGCTCAGGTTACCGTCGTGATTTTCGTAGAGCTGCTGCGCCAAAATGAGCAGGGAGTTGAGGGGCGTCCGCAACTCGTGCGACATATTGGCGAGGAACTCCGATTTATACTTGGAGGTAAGCTGCAACTGCTCGGCTTTTTCTTCCAGCGACCGCCGGGCTTCTTCCACCTCCTTGTTTTTGGCTTCTACCTCGTCTTTCTGCTTCACCAGCAGGAGCGCTTTGTCCTGAAGTTCTTCGTTGGTGCGCCGGAGCTTCTCCGTCAGCGACTGCGACTGCGCCAGCAGTTCCTCTGTCCGGGAGTTGGTCTCGATGGTATTCAATACGATACCGATACTTTCGGTAAGCTGGTTGAGGAAGTCCAGGTGAATGGCGCTGAACGGCTCAAAGGAGGCCAGTTCGATCACGGCCTTGATCTCGGTTTCGAACAGCACCGGCAGCACGATCACACTCTTGGGTCTGGATTCGCCCAGACCGGATTTAATGCGGATGTACGACTTGGGTACGTTGCTCAGCAGAATACGCTCCTTCTCCAGCGCCACCTGACCCACCAGGCCCTCGCCCATGGCGAATTCCTTGGTTATATCCACATCGGCCCCGTAGGCGTAGGCCGATACCAGCTTCAGCTTTTTGTTCTGGAGGTCTTCATCCTGCTTCAGAATGTAGAACATACCCTGCTGCGCGTTTACCACCTGTGCCAGTTCCGACAGAATCCGGCGGGTTACCGTGTTCAGGTCTTTCTGTCCCTGAAGCATCTTGGTGAACTTGGCCAGGTTCGATTTCAGCCAGTCCTGCTCCTGGTTGAGCATGGTGGTTTCGCGGAGGTTGGCGATCATCTGGTTGATGGTATCCTTCAGCTCTTCCACTTCCCCTTTGGCATCGACCCGGATGGTTCGGGTCAAGTCACCCTTGGTCACGGCCGAGGCTACCTCCGAGATGGCCCGTACCTGGGTCGTCAGGTTTTCGGCCAGCTGGTTTACGTTCTCCGTCAGACCTTTCCAGGTACCCGACGCACCAGGCACGCTGGCCTGTCCGCCCAGCCGGCCGTTTACCCCTACCTCGCGGGCCACGGTGGTTACCTGATCGGCAAACACGGCCAGGGTATCAATCATTTCGTTGATGGTATCGGTCAATTGGGCAACCTCACCGCGGGACACGATGGAGAGTTTCTGTTTCAGGTTACCCGTGGCTACGGCCGTTACGACCTTGGCGATACCCCGCACCTGGTTGGTCAGGTTGGAGGCCATCATGTTTACGGAGTCGGTCAAGTCTTTCCAGGTACCACCCACGCCCTGCACTTCGGCCTGGCCACCCAGTTTACCTTCGGTACCTACCTCCAGAGCTACCCGCGTTACCTCGGAGGCAAACGAGTTGAGCTGATCCACCATCGTGTTGATGGTGTTCTTCAGGTCGAGGATTTCGCCTTTTACGTCGATGGTTACTTTCTTGGAAAGGTCACCGGAGGCCACGGCCTTGGTCACCTCAGCAATATTCCGCACCTGCAGGGTCAGGTTACCCGTCATCTGGTTTACGGAGTCTGTCAAGTCCTTCCACGTACCCGCTACGCCCGGCACGAACGCCTGGCCACCCAAACGACCGTCGGTACCTACCTCGCGAGCTACCCGCGTTACCTCGGAGGCAAAGGCCCGGAGCTGGTCCACCATGGTGTTGAGCGTCTCTTTCAGCTGGAGAATCTCTCCGCGCACGTCCACCGTAATTTTGCGCGACATATCGCCGTTGGCCACCGCAATGGCCACATCGGCGATGTTCCGCACCTGGGCCGTCAGGTTACCGGCCATCTGGTTTACCGAGTCTGTTAAGTCCTTCCAGGTACCGGCCACGCCCGGTACGTTGGCCTGCCCACCGAGTTTACCGTCGGTACCTACCTCGCGGGCTACCCGCGTTACCTCCGAGGCAAAGGCCCGAAGTTGCTCCACCATCGTGTTGATGGTGTTTTTGAGTTCGAGGATTTCACCTTTAACGTCTACTTCAATTTTGCGGGAAAGGTCACCGTTCGCTACGGCCGTTGTTACTTCGGCAATGTTCCGTACCTGAGCGGTCAGGTTGGAGGCCATTTTGTTTACCGAGTCGGTGAGGTCTTTCCACAGACCCTCCACGCCCGGTACATTAGCCTGTCCGCCTAGTTTCCCTTCCGAACCTACCTCGCGGGCCACCCGCGTTACCTCCGAACCAAAGGAGTTGAGCTGATCCACCATGGTGTTGATGGTGTTCTTCAGCTCCAGAATTTCGCCTTTTACGTCTACGGTAATCTTGCGGGAGAGATCCCCCTTGGCCACGGCGGTGGTCACCTCGGCAATGTTTCGCACCTGACCGGTGAGGTTGGAGGCCATCTGGTTTACCGAGTCGGTCAAATCCTTCCAGGTACCACCCACACCGCGTACTTCAGCTTGTCCACCGAGCTTTCCTTCCGAACCTACTTCCAGGGCCACGCGGGTTACCTCGGAGGCAAACGAGTTGAGCTGATCCACCATCGTGTTGATGGTGTTCTTCAGTTCGAGAATTTCGCCTTCTACGTTTACCGTAATCTTTTTGGAGAGGTCACCGTTAGCCACGGCGGTAGTTACCTCGGCGATGTTCCGCACCTGAGCCGTCAGATTCGATCCCATCTGGTTTACCGAATCGGTCAAATCCTTCCAGGTACCGGCCACGCCCTGCACTTTGGCCTGTCCGCCCAGCTTTCCTTCCGTACCTACCTCCAGGGCCACCCGCGTTACCTCCGAGGCAAACGAGTTGAGCTGGTCAACCATTCGGTTGATCACATCCTTGATCTGGAGGATTTCGCCTTTTACGTCTACGGTAATCTTCTGGGTAAGGTCACCGTTGGCGATGGCGGTCGCCACTTTGGATACGTCGCGGAGCTGCACGGTGAGGTTACCCGCCAGCTGGTTTACGTTGTCGGTGAGGTCTTTCCATACCCCGGCTACCCCTTTTACGGTGGCTTGCCCGCCCAGCTTTCCTTCTGAACCTACCTCGCGGGCCACCCGCGTTACCTCGGCCGAGAAGGAGTTGAGCTGATCCACCATTTCGTTGATGGTGTTTTTTAGCTCCAGAATTTCACCTTTTACGTCTACCGTAATTTTCCGCGAGAGGTCACCGTTGGCTACGGCGGTGGTCACTTCGGCGATGTTCCGCACCTGTGAGGTCAGGTTGGAGGCCATTTTGTTTACCGAGTCGGTGAGGTCTTTCCACAGACCCTCCACGCCCGGTACTTCAGCCTGTCCACCGAGTTTTCCTTCCGAACCTACTTCTCGGGCCACCCGCGTTACCTCCGAACCAAAGGAGTTGAGCTGGTCCACCATGGTGTTGATGGTGTTTTTCAGCTCCAGAATTTCTCCGCGTACATCCACCGTAATCTTGCGGGAGAGATCTCCTTTTGCCACGGCGGTGGTCACCTCGGCAATGTTCCGTACCTGGGCCGTCAGGTTGGATCCCATCTGGTTTACCGAGTCGGTCAGGTTTTTCCAGGTACCCGCTACACCGGGTACTTCGGCCTGCCCGCCCAACTGTCCTTCCGTACCTACTTCCAGGGCCACGCGGGTTACCTCGGCTGAGAAGGAGTTCAGCTGATCCACCATGGTGTTGATGGTGTTCTTCAGTTCGAGAATTTCGCCTTCTACGTTTACCGTAATCTTTTTGGAGAGGTCACCGTTAGCTACGGCGGTGGTCACCTCGGCAATGTTCCGTACCTGGGCCGTCAGGTTGGAGGCCATCTGGTTTACCGAGTCGGTGAGGTCTTTCCAGGTGCCGGCTACACCTTGTACTTTAGCTTGCCCGCCCAGTTTTCCTTCCGTACCTACCTCTCTCGCTACCCGCGTTACTTCAAAGGAGAAGGAGTTGAGCTGATCCACCATCTGATTGATTACATCCTTAATCTGGAGGATCTCACCTTTTACGTCTACGGTGATCTTCTGGGTAAGGTCACCGTTGGCGATGGCGGTTGCCACTTTAGATACGTCACGGAGTTGTACGGTCAGGTTACCCGCCAACTGGTTTACTGAATCGGTAAGGTCTTTCCAGACGCCACCCGCCCCTTTTACGGTGGCCTGTCCGCCCAGCTTTCCTTCCGAACCTACTTCACGGGCAACGCGGGTTACCTCGGCCGAGAAGAGGTTCAGCTGCTTCACCATGCCGTTTACCTCGCGGGCTATCTGAGCAAATTCGCCCTGCAGGACATGATCACCAATCTGCAGCGGCATCTCCTGCGACAGATCGCCTTTGGCCACCGACGAGATTACGTTCGCTATCTCAATGGTCGGGTGTACCAGGTCGGATATCAGCGTGTTAATGGATTCGACGCCGGTGCTCCAGGAACCCCGGGCAGACAGGACTTCGACCCGGTGGGTCAGTTTACCCTGTTTGCCAATCGCCTTACTGGCTTTATTAAGTTCGAGGGTGAGCTGCTCATTCAGGGAGATAATCTCGTTGAGCGTATCGCATATCTTACCGCTGATGCCGAGTTTGTCGATGGGCATCCGAACCCTGAAGTTGCCGTTGCGGACTTCGGAAAGGACACCCAGAAGTTCCCGTTCGTCGAGGCCTCCCCGTTCGGTCGCGGTGGCCCGGGAGAGCAGTTCTTCAAACGCTGCCCGGGATAGTAAGATACCTGGTTCTTTAGCAGCAAGAGATGACGCTTCAATGGTAACTGGTTCTGCCGCAGGCTTGCCGTCTTCGCCGTTGTTCTTGTTTATATGATCAGCCATGAAAATGCAAATTATGACTGGTAAAATTATAATGACCGGAAGGGATAGTCAGCCCGGTTAATAATTTTACCGCATGGCTTTAAAAGCTGCTGTTTACGGCTTTGGCGCAGCATCATTGAACACCTCCAGCACCAGCCGCCACCCGTTGCCGATCTCATGCTTCCAGATGCGGAGGTAACTTCCGTCGCGAACGGGCCCCTGAGCGGACTGGTAGGTGCCGTACACAAAGCCGAGATCACCCGACAAGGCTAGCTGGCCACCAACAGGCCGGAAGCGCATAGATGACTCTGTCTCGAACAGCTGTTTAATAGCCGTTGCTGAACCATAGGGCAGTTGGTTGGGCCGGTACAGTCTGGCTTCTCCGCTGAGGTGGACCGCGTAGGCTTTGGCCACACCCTGCACTATAATTTCATCGGCAAACTGCCGGTCTAACCGGAGCAGATCAGCGAACTGGTCCGAAGAACCCAGGCTCCGGATGGTGGTATAGGTTACGTTTTCGGGTATACGTTCGTCAGACGGAGCCGGGTGCTGAACGCCGGCGTCGATGAGAAAGCGCAGGCGGTTGTCGGGCCGTTGCGTACTCCAGACGGTATTGTAGTGGCCATTTGCTACCCGCTTTCCGTCGACCTCCACATACCAGGGACCGGTTGTGTAACCCATATCGCCGGAGCGGGAGGCATCGGCAAAGGCGGGCCCCCAGATGAGTTTGGCGGGTGATTCTGGTGCCTGGGTCCAGAAGGGTTTGGCGAGGGTGGGTTTCCCGTTGACGAAAACGATGGCAGAGTCAGCCATATAACTCAGAAAGGCCGTTTTGGTGTTCGTCTCCTGTGCTTTCAGGGCAAACGCCCGTTCGTACGCGACAAAGACATCGACCCGCGACTGCGGAAGTGCCGGCAGGGAAATCAGAACAAGACAGAGAGTAGATAAAAGCCTCATAGCAAATACGGCAATAGCATAACCATGTGATTCGCCTGGTCTGACATGACTCTTTTGGGTCATTGGCGTTGCCGAAAATACGCAGTCAGTTTAGATAAGCAAGCCCTGATCGGGTTCTCCGGCGGGTATCCCGCAGATGAACGGGTGATTGCCTCCACAAACGGTACCGGTGGCAGGCATTGCTACCCCTGCCTGGCCGGCTCCCGGCCCGTACCAATTTCACATTCTTATGCGATTGATGCGCGTGCCGCTAACCGCCAACTTTGCATCAACCAAACAGACACAAAAATCAGTACTATCCACACTTTACGAACATGAAAACTCTTTCCACATCTATCCACACCATAAAACGTAATGCCATGAACGGTTGGGCCGGTCTGATGCTCCTGATCGGCATTGGACTGGCCTCCAGCCCGGCGTTCGCCCAAACCACTGTTCCGGGGGTTACCGTACCAGGGACATCCGTTTGGGGTACCGTCTCCGGCGAGGTACGCGACGCGGCCGGTAGACCCTTGGAATTTGTCACGATGCTGCTGCTTCGGGCAAACGACTCAACCCTGGTAAAAGGAGCCATCAGCGATGCCTCCGGCCAGTACACGATCGACAATGTGGCTGCCGGATCGTACCGGGTGGCTACCTCACTGGTGGGATACCAGAAAGTATTTTCGGCTGTTATTGCCGTTGATGCCGATCATCCGAAGGTTATTGTACCCGCGCTGGGGACGAAGGAAGACACCAGGACGCTGGGTGAGGTGAAGGTAACCGCCAAGAAGCCCTTTATTGAGCAACTGGCGGACAAAACGGTGGTAAATGTGGAGAACAGCATTGTGTCCAGTGGCGGCAACGCACTGGAAGTGCTGGAAAAAGCGCCCGGCGTACAGGTTGATTCGCAGAATGACCGCATTAGTCTGAAGGGGCGCGACGGTGTGCTGATCATGATCGACGGGAAACAGACATTTCTGTCGGCGGCTGAGGTCACTAACCTGCTGCGCAACACGCCCAGCAACAGCATCCAGAGCATCGAAATCATCACCAACCCCTCGGCGAAGTACGATGCCGCCGGCAACTCGGGGATTATCAACATCAAAATGAAGCGGGGTACCAACCAGGATGGTACCAATGGCAGTGCTTCACTGGGCGGTGGCTACGGCCGCTTACCGAAAGCGAACGGTGGCCTGACCCTCAACCACAGGCAGGGGAACTGGGCGCTGTTCGGCAACTACAACTACGACTACCGCGAAGCCTTTGGTACCATTGATGCCTACCGGTATTTTAAAGAAGGTAACTCGGTGCGCAACAAAGGTTACCGCCCCAGTGAATTCAGTGGCCATACCTTCAAAACCGGAGCCGACTACTTCCTGGGCAAAAAGAATACCTTCGGCTTTATGCTGAACGGCATGGTGAACAGCAACCGGGCGCAGATCAACAACGATAACTATCTGTACGACAGCCAAAATTCGCTGCAAAGCCTGCTTACCATGATTAATACCTCGAAGCGGACTATGCAGCGGCTGGCCGGTAACGTCAATTACAAACATACGTTCGATAGTTCCCCGAACGGAGGTTCAGGGAAAGAATTGACGATGGACCTGGATTACTCCCGGTTCAGCATCAACCCCCGCGATAATATGGTTACCAGGACGTTTAATGCGGTAAACGAAGAAACGGCGCCGGCGCTTTTCCAGCGAAATACGACCCAGTCGGAGGTGATCATCCGGGCCGCGAAACTGGATTATGTACATCCGCTGGGCAAGAGCGCGAAACTGGAAGCCGGCTGGAAAAGCAGCTACGTGACGACCGATAACGATGTCAGGTTTGAGCAACAGACTGCCGGCGACTGGCAGATCGACCCGAACCGGACCAACCAGTTTGTGTACAACGAGACCATCCACGCGGCTTACCTGAACGGAAGCAAAGACTGGGGGAAATGGTCAGTACAGGGCGGTCTGCGGATGGAACACACCAACTCAGTCGGTAATTCGGTCACCATGAATAAGGTGGTAGACCGGAGCTATACCAACCTCTTCCCGAGTGTCTTTGTCACGCAGAATATCAGCAAAGACCACCAGTTGCGCTACTCGTACAGCCGCCGGATCGACCGGCCAAGCTATCAGGATCTAAACCCGTTCATCTATATCCTGGACCCCTACACCTTCACCCAGGGGAACCCGTTCCTGCGGCCGCAGTACACTAACGCGCTCCAGGCAGCCTACACCTACAAAGGGGCTACCAATATCAGCCTGGGCTATAACCGCACCCTGGATGTGATTACCCACCTACCGGAGCAGAACGACGAAACCAAGGTAACCCGCCAGAGCGTCATTAACCTGAATACGCTGCATAATTACAGCCTGAGCGTCGGTTTCCCCGTGACGATCACCAAATGGTGGAACATGCGCCAGAGCATCGATCTGTACTACAACAAGTACAATGCGGAGTACCTGAACCAGAAGCTCGACTACAGCCAGTTGGCGGCCAACCTGACCATGAACCACAACTTTGTCTTACCCAACGGGTTTACGGCCGAACTATCCGGTTTTTACAGTTCACCCGGTCTTTACGGCATACTCAAACCGAAGAGCATTTATGCGGTGAACATGGGTGTGCAGAAGAGCTTCTGGGATAAAAAGGCCAATCTGCGGGTAAACGTCAACGATATTTTCTTCACGCAGAAGTTCCGGGGAGTTATCGACTACGGCAACCTGAATCTGCGCTTCCTCAGTACGGGAGAGACGCGGGTTGTCCGGGCGACGTTCACCTACAACTTCGGTAATCGTAACATCAAATCGGCCCGCCAGCGCCGGACGAGCGTGGAAGATGAGCAGGGCCGGGTAGGTCAGTAAGTAGCATCAGCGTTATCAACCATTCACACCATTTTGCCATGAAAAACGTACTTGCAATTCTCAGTTTCGCCACTTGCTGGCAGACGGCTGCCGCTCAGCCGGCACTTAGCCCCCGTCTTGATTCCATAGTCCAGCAGTTTGTGCAGCACCGGCAGTTTTCGGGTACGGTGCTGCTGGCGAAAGGCGATCAGCTGCTCTACCACAAAGCATTTGGCCCGGCCGATCGGGAAAAAGGTGTTGCCAACCAGCCGACCACCAATTTCAACATCGCTTCCGTTGGCAAAACGTATACGGCCGCCCTGGTTGGGCTGCTGGCTTCGCAGGGGAAGATTGATCTGCAACAACGATTCCGGCATTACTTTCCGGAGTTCAGCAGTCCGAACCTGTCCGATAAGCTGACCATCCACCATTTGCTGACCCATACAGGGGGCACTAACAACTACATGGAGCACCCGGACTTTGAAGCCAAACGACGTAAACTGAAATCCATCAATGATGTGATGCCCCTGGTGACCAGCATGCCGCTGAGTTTCCAGCCGGGTGAGCGGTACGAGTACTCCAACTCGGGCTTTGTGCTGCTGGGTAAACTCATCGAAAAGGTAACGGGCCTGTCGTATCCGGAGGCTTTGCAGGCATACCTCTTCAGGCCGGCGGGTATCACCAACTCATACCTGCATTATCCGGCTACGTTTATCGCGCCGACCGAAGCGGTTCCGTATTATGTATTCTCCCAGAAAAGTTTTGTCAACGCTACCGAAGATGAGTTTCCGCCCTTTTCCGATGGCGGTATGCAGTCCAACGTGGCCGATATGTGGCAGTTTGCCAAATGGCTGCTGAAACAACCGGAAACGGTAACTGAGCCGCTTTGGACCCAGCGAGTTCCGGCACCGCACCACTACGGCTATGGCTGGAATGTCGAAACGCGCTACGACCGCAAGACCGTCGGCCATAGCGGGGGCGGCCATGGCTTTTCGACTGATTTTCGGATGGTGCCCGCCGATGGCTTCATCGTGGTGGTGATGGCGAATAATCGCACCAATGTTCGGGATATAACCACTGCCATGCTGGATCTGGTCTATACGGGCATTTGGAAGGCACCGAAGGCGTATCAGTCCAGTCTGCTGCTGGATGAAATTGACCGGCGGGGCCTGGAACCCGTGAAAGAAGAGTTAGCCCTGGCTCTGCAACGCGGACAGGCGCCCGGTCAGCGCGACTGGATCGGGCTTATTGACGCTCTTAGCCAGTTGAAACGGCAACCCGAAGCATTGGCCTTAGTGCAACTGGCGGCTATGCATCTGCCGAAAGAATCATGGCCGCTGAACGTAGCTGGTAATCTGTACCGGGAAATGGGCCGTGCCGATTTGGCTAAAGAGTATTTTCAGAAAGCCCTGGCGGTGGAACCGAATAATCCCTGGACAAAAGCGCAACTGGAAAAGCTGTAAGTCTTAGCCTTGTCTTCACGGCCGACCGCAGGTACAGATGGATGCACGTTGAGGAGCTACCGCTTCTGAACTTTCAGCACCATATCGGCCAAAGGCTTAGGGAAGGTCAGCCGTTTGTCGCCGTTGCCCTGGACAAAGTTTTCAACCTGCTCTATTTGTCCTGTAGCGGTATCCATCCATTGCGCCGTGTAATTGCCCTTTGGCAAGTTGAGTACTAACTCCGTTGTCCGGGGGCTCACACTCTCCGCGTAGACGATGAACTGATTGGTTTGGTTTGTTAACGTTTGGGTATGCATCAGGCCGGGTGCCGCTTTCACGAGCGATGCGTCCGGCCTGAGTTGCGCCAGGTCCAGCGACTCCAGGAATTGCTTCAGCACCGCCAACTGCTGCCGCAATTGCGGACTACCCCCGCCGGGTGCTTTGTAGGTTGTATCCTGTCCCTGCTCAGCGCCCACCGAAAACGAGTAATCGAGGTGATTGAACAGGCCCCCGCCGGCCAGCATAAACCGCCAGGCCTGTCGGCGGTAGGTATGGTCGGCAGAGCCGGCAAAGCCCGTTTCGTTGAAGCCGATCACCTTGTTAAGGTGGTAATTCATGGTTACGGTTTCCGGTTGGGCGTAGTGGAAGTTGAAGATGGAAACATTCGGGTCCGGATCGGTGATGGGGTACCGGAAGTTGCCGATGTTTTGCGAAATCAGGTGCTTCTTTCGGAGTTTGGCTTCCTCTTCGGTAATCCACTCGGCTACGCGTCGTTGCCAGTCGTTGGCCCGCTGGGCTACCACTTCCAGCGTCGCTTTCCATTGGCCGGACTTCATGTCTTCGGCCGGAAAATACTCGTTGAACGTCAGGACCGTATCCTTGAGGTCGGCCCACGGTTCGTTCTGGATCTCGTAATACAGGTTGTCGAAGCTGTTGAGTTCCCGAACGATTTTCTTGACATACTCCTCCTGAAACGCCAGGATGTTGCCGTTGTTGGGGGTGTTCACATCCAGCGGGTTGATGTCATCGGTGTAGTTGATGTTGTTCTCCCGGTTGAACGGCGAGTGTTCCCAGCCGGCACCGTAATACGATGAAAACAGCGTAATCTCTACCACCACATTGTTCCGCTCCGCTTCCCGCATAAAATCCTTCAGCCGGGTGAAGTATGCATCGTTCCACTGGTTCAGGTCCAGCTTGTTGCCGCCCAGCGCGAAGCCCGGCTGGGTGCTCCGGCTCCAGGGCAGGATAAGGCGGTCCGGGCTTGGGGCCAGCGTATTTCTAGCAATCCCGAACGCCCCCTGCTTCTCAAAGTAAGCGCCGGTAAACACGCGGGTGGTATTCAGCCCGTCGCGGCCCAGCGTCTGCAGGTAGGTTTTGTAGTCGAAAGCCAGGTTGATAACGGCTCCGTAGTGTTCGCCGGAGCCGACCAGCACCGTAGGTTGGCCTTTGTACTGAAAATAATGCGGGTTTTGCGGCAGCAGGCGCAGGGGCTGGGCGGAAACGGAGACTGTAGCTGTACTAAGCAGAAAGAGCAACAGAAGCCGGCAGTACATAGTTGGAATGTTTTGGTGTTGATGGGTTAGTAATGACTTTATGAGCTTTTGGGTGGTGTTAGCTCAATCAAAAAGACTTCAATGCCTGGAATGTTTCGGAAGCCAATATCAGCAGTTAAAAGTGTAAGCCCAAAGTATTGAGCAGTAGCTACAATTAGAGCATCCGGTAATTTAATCCTCCGATTTTGTTTTAATACAGCAGCTTTTTGCTTTACAACCGGTGGTAAATCGATAATAACGCAGGTGTCCAGCATAGAGTGAATAATTTCTTTTTCTTCTGGACTTATACGATAACGACCTAAGAGTTCTATCTCTGTGACAAACGAGACAGCAAATGAATAATCTGCAAAAAGGGCCGCTTCTGGGCGACCCTCTAATAGATAGATTAGAAAATTTGTATCTGCTAAAAAATCAACTCCATTCATTACGAACCTCAGCTTGGTAGGTTAAGCCATCCAGGCCACGCTTTAGTTTGCCCACAAACTGACGCAGGTTTCTCCGAGACGGCCGCTTTTTTGCTAAGATGGCCTTTAGCTCTTCAGGTGATGTATTTTTATTAATTATGATTGTCATTATTCGCTCTTTTGCGAAAGTTACAAAATCTTACTTACAGAGTCAATTAGTAGCGAGGGGGACAAAAACGCTGCACCTGAAGGATAAACGTTGTCTGCGTTACCTTCAGGTACAGCGATTAAACAGGCACTTACCGGGCGTTCGGGTTCAGGTCGGTTTCGCGGGCCGGCAGGGGCATGGCAAACCGGTCGCTTTTCCAGTCGAGGGGCTGCTCGCCGGCGCGGTCACCCGCCGGAATGGGCAGGCTCAGGGCCTGGAGGTAATACAGCCGGTCGTCTTCAAAGGCCAGCTCGCGCATGCGCTCCACGTGAATATCGTCTTCGGTCAGCGTGGCGGCTGTAATCGTGGGGATACCAGCCCGTCGACGAACGACATTGATGTCTTCGGCGGCTCCGGCCCGGTCGTTGTCGCGGAAGCGGATGATGGCCCGCGTCAGGTACATTTCGGCGATGCGCATCAGGGGCAGACTGAACAGGTTGTTGTTTGCCGGCGCATTCAGGCGGTTCCATTTATTAGCCCACACGTAGGTACGGGTATACGAGTTATACTCCGAGCGCGGATCAAAACCAGCCGGAATAGCCCGCCAGAGCTGTGTCAGCCGTTTATCGGGGTGGTTAATGATAAAGTTGGCCTGGGTACCCAGCGTAGCCGGTGGCCGGTTGGCCGGTACGTTGGTGATGGTAAACTCATCCGGTGTCCAGCCGGCGGCTTTCAGGAACGCATCGGAGGCTGAGATAATGCGCCCGCCGTTGATCTGCGTAGCGTTACCCCGTGCCGTAAAACCCATATAGGCCCCGGCGGGTGATCCTTTCCATTGCTGCTGCGCGGTGTTGTACTGCACATACTGCCAGACCACTTCTTTACCTTTAGCACCCAAGCCGGTTTTATTCCAGGCTTCAATCGGGTCGTCCGTAAGCGGGTAACGACCGGAGTTGATCAGGATATCGGCCTGCTCTTTGGCTTTCGCGTAGTTTTTCATCTGGAAGTGAACCCGCGCCAGCAGAAAACGGGCAGCATCGCGGGTGGCTCGGTCCTGGTATTCGTTCGGATCGCGTTGCGGGTTAAAGGTCTCCGGCAGCAGCTTAACGGCCTGGTCAAGATCGGCCAGCAACAGATCATACACCTGCTGCACCGTGGCGCGGCCGGGATTGGCAAACGGCTCCTTCGACGGCTTGGTGTTCAGGATAATGGCCGGGGCGCTGTTGTTGGCCCCGTAGGCCGGCGCGTGCATCCGTACCAGCGTAAAATACACCCACGCCCGCAGGAAATAACACTCGCCCACGAGCCGGTCGGTCCAGACCGGGCCGTACTGGTCTTTGAAGGGCCCGTTTTTCTCTACCCAGCCAATTACCTCATTTGCCAGAGCTACGGACTGGTAGGCACCCAGCCACATATTGCCGTAGTTCGAAATGTCGTTGCGGTTGTTTTTCCGGGCATACAGGTCCTGCGACCAGTCGTCGGTAACGCCGGCGGTGTGCAGCAGCCCCAGATCGGAGAACAGGGCCTCGTGGGTAAACTGAAGGCCATGTAAGCCCCGGAACCCTTCGTAGCCGCTGATGCCGTAGTACGCACCAGCTACCAGGCGCTCCAGGTCAACGGTGCTGCCCCACTGGTCGGTGGCTAGATTGGTTTGCTGGCGGGCCGAATCGAAAAACTTCTCTTCGCAGGCGGTAGTGCCGGCCAGCAGCAGCAGACTCAGTACACTTATTTTTATGGATTTCATGCTGTAGCGTCTTTAAGATTAGAAGGTTACACTGATACCGGCATTGTACGCCCGCACCTGCGGCAACGGCAAGTTGCCCACGAAGCCCTGCCCGAGGTTCCGGGTCTGTGAGTCGCCCAACACGACCAGTTCAGGGTCCAGACCGGGGTAGCGGGTGAAGGTCAGCAGGTTCTGGGCGTTGCCGTAAATGCGGACGTTCTGCATTTTCAGCCGGCCGACAACCGAGCGGGGCAGCGTGTACGATAACTGCAGGGTCTTCAGCCGCAGAAAATCGCCTTTGTACAAAAAGCGGGTGGTGCGGGTGCCCAGCGTCTGCGGAGCCGGCTGTCCATTGGCATTCAGATTATTGTCGCGCAGGTTCCAGGTCGGCTTCGGGTAGATCGCACTCTTGTTCGACTCCGACCAGGTGTTACCAATCACATCGGCCCGGATGACGTTAGCACCGGTCCGGACATAAACCGTACTTTCTTCGTGGCTGTCGTAGATATAGTTGCCGCCCTGGAAGGTAAACAGGGTATTCAGCTCAATGCCTTTGTAGCTGAACGTGTTGGTCAGACCACCAAACCAGGTGGGCAGCGCGGTCTTGCCGTCCTGCACAATCCGGTTGGCATTGATGTTGGCCTGGGTAGCCCGCAGCATATTACCGGTCTTCACGGTTTTGCCGGTTTGACGGAGTGCATTCTGGTCAATCTCGTAGATGGTTTCAAATCCTTCGCTGTCGAGACCGGCGTATTCGGCCAGGTAGAAAGTCGACAACCGGCCTCCAATCTGGGTGATAGACACGCCCTGCTGAATACCCGTGGCTATTGGCAGCGAGCCGCTCGGCAGTACCTGAAACTGAGGGGTCAGTTTCAAAATTTTGTTGTTGACGGTCGAGAAATTAAAATCGGTCGTCCAGCGGAAACCACCCCGGTCGATATTGACGGTTCCCAGTTGCAACTCAAAGCCTCGGTTGCGCAGGTCGCCAATGTTGGTAATCACCACCGAGCTACCGGGACCAATCCCCACATTCGGCGCAACCGGTACGTTCAGCAGCATATCGCGGGATACGCGGTTGTAGACCCCAACGGAGCCGGACAGCCGGTTGTTGAGCAGTCCGAATTCGACCGCGGCATCCATCTGTTCGTTCTTCTCCCAGCGGATATCGGGGTTCGCCAGTACGCTAAAGCCGAGGGCGGCCGACTGACCGTACACCGGCCAGTTGACGTAGTTGTTCAGGTAAGCAAAGCTGCGGATGTTGGCGTTACCCGTCTGACCGTAGCTGGCCCGCAGTTTCAGCAGGTTAAACTGGCGCAGGAACGACGACTGCTGGGCAAACTCCTCACTAGAGATGATCCAGCCGGCTGAGGCCGCCGGGAAGTTACCGTACCGGTTGTTGGGACCGAAGGCGGTTGAGCCATCGCGCCGGAAGCTCAGTCCCAGCAGATACCGGTCGTTGTACTTGTAGTTGACCCGCCCGAACATAGACCGGAAAAACTGATCGCCAAAAATACCCGATACGCCCACCACAAACTGGGTGGCCCCGTTGGCAATCTCCCCGATCTCCTGTTGATTACCCACTACGCCCTCAAAGGCATAGTCCTGCCGGCGCTGTACCGTCTTCTGAATTTCGTAGCCGGCCGTGGCCTGCAGTTCGTGTTTTTCGGCGAACTGCCGGTTAAACGTGGCATAAATATTGGCGCTGCGGTTGTTGACGAACCGTCCTTCTTCCTGCGCCACGCGGTTGTAGCGAATCACGTCGCTGGCCCAGTAAATGCCGTTGGAGTTCAGGAAGTCGGCCGACGCTTCACCGTGGATGGCCAGACCTGGCAGCAGGGTGTATTCCACAAAGGCGGTACCGATGGTGCGGTTCTGGTAGTTCAGGTTGCTGAAGTTAGATGGGTCCTGGCCGGCCACCACGTTACGCCCCCGCAGCGGGTCAAAGTAGGTACCGTCAGGATTGTAGACCGGCATAATCGGCAGGGAGCCCAGGTTCGCCTGACCCCAGCCGCCGGTTGCCCCAAAGTTCTGGCGACCTATCCCCCCGCCATTGTTGCCGATACCGATTTGCGGCTGGCTGAACTGCAGGTACGAGAAGTTTATTTTGGCCCCGGCCCGGATCTTATTCGTGGGTGAGAAATCGAGGTTGGCGCGGGCTGCGTAGCGGGTCAGCCGATGCGTTTTCAGGACACCTTCTTCGTCGCGGTACTGGCCGGAGATGAAGAACGCTCCTTTGTCGAAACCGTTGCTCGTCGACAGGTTGGCCTCCGTGATCTGGCCCTGTTGCAAAACCTGGTCGACCCAGTTGGTATTCGTCTGCTCAGCCAGTTGCCGATTCCAGGTAGGGAGCGGTCCGAACTGCGCACCGCTGATACCGGCTGGTGTCGGCAGCGCGTTGTTGGACAGCACCATCGGGTCAAACTTCTCCTGATTGGCCGGGATACCGAACCCGATGCTGTTGCGCCGGGCTTCGTCTACCAACTGCAGCCACTGCGACCCCGATGCATAATCGATGGTTTTTACGGCATTGGATACCCCCCGGTTCAGGTCGATGGTGGTGCGGGCCTGCCCGCGCTTACCGGTTTTTGTCGTGACGATGATTACCCCGTTGGCACCTCGTGATCCGTAAATCGCTGTAGCAGCTGCATCTTTCAGCACTTCAATGCTTTCAATATCGTTCGGGTTCAGGTTGGAGAGCGGATTGAGGGTGTTACTGGTGCGCCCTGAACCAATCCCGCTGATGTCCTGGTAGATCACCATGCCGTCGATCACGTACAGCGGCTCCGTACCCGACGAAATAGAACTGGTACCTCGCACCAGCACTCGGACAACGCCACCGGGCGCTCCGCTGGCCTGAGTCACCTGCAAACCGGCCGCCCGTCCCTGCAGGGCGGCATCGAACGAGGGAACAGGCAGCGTGGCCAGTTCGGCTCCTTTCACGGTCGATACGGCTCCGGTTACGTCCCGCTTCACTTGTGTACCGTAGCCTACCACTACAACTTCGGATAACTGCCGGGTATCGGCCATCATCCGTACATCAATGGTAGAGCGGTTGCCGACGGGAACTTCCTGTCTGGCGTAGCCGATGTAACTGAACACCAGCACCGCATTAGCTGGAACAGTAAGTGTGTAACTGCCCTCACCGTTGGAGGTAGTACCGGTGGTGGTACCGCGGATGGTGATGCTTACGCCCGGCAGCGGCTCGCCACCGTTATCGGCGAAGACCGTGCCCCGAATGCTGCGTTGTGTTTGAGCCTGAACGCCCTGTATCACCAGACACAGGAGTAGCCAGAGTACGTTTTTTTTCATAGTGAATGGGTGAAGAAGATGAATTGGTTGGTTGTATTGAATTCACGACATTAAGTGTAAAAATTACACCAATAAAAAGAACAGACAAAAAAGCAATTATTGGCCAGTTTCCTTCTTTTATAAGGGATATAGCCAGATAAATGAGTGTAAATTTTACACTCAAAAATAATGCGCAGGTTGATTAATCCAAGTGAGAAAAGGATAAATATTTCTTAGGACGTTTATAAAAGGAAAATTCGGGAGATGGGTGCCCTTTGATGGCACCAGCTGGGTACCTTACAGTTCAAAAAGGAATCCCTTTTCGAGGTACTCGCGGTAGCGGTCGGCATCGAACTCGTAATAGAAGGCACCTCGCTTGGAGGTGTCTTTCTGTTTTTCCTCCAGCTTCTGCAGCAGGTTCATGGCTAACACCTTCTTGTTAAAATTCCGCTTGTCGAGCGGGCGGTCCAGAATGGATTCGTACAATTGCCGCAGTTCGGTCATCGTAAACTTTTCGGGCAGCAGTTCGAAGCCGATGGGTTGCAGCCGTATGCGCAGGCGCAACTGGTCAATGGCTTTCCGGAGCATTGTGGGATGGTCGTACACCAGATCCAGGTTGAGAATCTGGGAGAGCGGATGCCAGGTAGCCTGGTATTGGGGCGATAGCTGTTCGAGCGTGGGTTCCACCCGAATCAGGGCGTAATAGCAGGTGGTAATTACCCGTTCGGTGGGCACCCGGCGTACCTCGCCGAAGGTGTACACCTGCTCCATATAAATATTATCGAGACCCGTCAGGCGCTGTACGGTTTGCAGGGCGGTTTCGTCCAGACTCATTTCCGGTGTGACAAAACCGCCCAGCAGCGCCCAGTGCCCTTTGTAGGGCTTATACGGAAACCGGTGGAGCAGGACGTGCAATTCGGTGCGGTGAAAGCCTAAAATGACACAATCTACGGTATGATGAAAAGAGGGTTCCTCGCCGTGGTATTCCGGCACCGTATCCTGCGGCTGACGGGCAAAGGTTTTATCGGCGTATCCGTACATGGTGAATTATAGTGACTGGAATACGTGTAAAAAATACACCTAAGGTATGCGATTTTTTAAAGGGGACGCAAGTACGCGGTTAAAGACCGGTTGAGCCTTTTTCTTACGGCAGCGCAAAGGCAACATATTGATGCCCTTTTTTGGTGCCCATCTTGTTGCCTCCGCAGGCTATTACCACATACTGTTTGCCGTTTACTTCATACGTGCAGGGCGTTGCGTAACCACCAGCGGGGAGTTGGGTTTGCCAGAGCAGTTTGCCCGTCTTCATCTCGTACGCCCGGAACATCTCGTCTTTGGTGGCCCCTATAAACAGTACTCCTCCGGCGGTAATGACCGGTCCCCCGTAGTTTTCGGTTCCAGTGGGCGCAATACCTTTAGCGGTTAGCTCCTTAAATTCACCGAAGGGAATTTTCCAGACGTACTCGCCGGTGTTCAGGTTAATGGCGTTGAGCGTTCCCCAGGGTGGGCTGATGGCCGGGTAACCTTTTGCATCCTGAAACTTGATGTAGCCGGTGATTTTGTAGGGAACATACGGTTGCCTGGTTGCCGGAGCCGCCGTGGCTTCCTGCTTTTCGTCGCCGAACAGGAAGGCAACCAGCGCCTGCTTCTCGGCGGCCGAAAGTTGCGTAAAACCGGGCATCATGCCCTTGCCGTGGCTGACGATCTGGTGGACATACGCCCGGTCGCGACGCTGATTAATGTCGGTTAAGGCCGGATAGCCGCCCTGGGGGTTACCTTTGCGCTCGGCTCCGTGGCAGGAGGAGCAGTTTTGCGTGTACACCCGCGCACCGGTGCTCAGGTGGGCCAGCGCATCCTGCCTGGGTGCGTCCAGCATCGTTAGTATCCACGCCATCTCGTTGGAGTTGACGTACATGATACCATCGGGGCCAACGGCCGCTCCACCCCATTCGGCGCCACCGTCAAAGCCAGGGAAAACGATGGTACCCTGCTTGCTTGGCGGTTCGAACAGGCGCTTGCGTACCCGGCGCAATATGGCCTGTAGGGAGTCGCGGCTGGTTGAATAGGGGTTGACATCGTCATCCGAAAGCGACTGACGGGCAAAGGGAGCCGGCTTTACCGGCAGCGGCTGGGTTGGCCAGGTGGTTTCGCCGGGGAGGTCGGAGGCTGGTACCGGTACCTCTTTGATCGGGAACAGGGGCTTACCCGTTACCCGGTCGAAGACGAATACGTGGCCGGATTTGGTCACCTGCGCTACGGCATCGATTTTGCGGGGCCGGCCGTCGGGGCCGTTCTGCGTAACCGTCAGCAGGTTCGGTGGTGCGGGCGGGTCACGGTCCCACACATCGTGGTGCACAAACTGGAAGTGCCACAAGCGCTTTCCTGTCTTGGCATCCAGCGCCAGCAGGCAGTTGGCAAACAGGTTTTGTCCGTTGCGGTTGCCGCCGTAGAAGTCAAACGCTGCCGAACCCGTTGGTACATACACGATGCCGCGCCGACGGTCAATCGACATACCCGACCAGTTATTGGCACCTCCCACTTCGGTGTTTTTGTAGGCATCTTTAGGCCAGGTGTTATACCCGTATTCGTCCGGCTGCGGAATGGTATGGAACACCCACGCCAGTTTACCCGTCCGGACGTTAAAGGCCTGCACATGACCGGGTGCGGCATCGGCTCCTTCTGACAGCCGCATCGGCATGATAATCAGATCCCCATAGAGGGTGCCGGGGGTGTTGGAGATGACAAATTTGTTCTTCGCTGTTTCACCCAGACCGGTTTTAAGGCTCACCCGGCCGGCCTCGCCAAACGAAGGAACCGGCTGCCCGGTGCGGGCGTCCAGCGCATAGAGCCATTCACCGGCCGTATACAGAATCCGCTTATCGCTGGCTCCGTCGCTCCAGTAGGTAACCCCCCGGCTGGTGCTAAGGCCATTTTTATTTTTATTACCTGAAAAGAGCCAGAGCTGACGACCGGTGGCCGCTTCAAGCGCAAACGGTTGTACCGCAGCCGTCACTCCGTACAAAACCCCGTCGACCATAATGGGGCTTACCTGCATCTGGCCGGTATCGGGGGCCGAGTAGGTCCAGGCCACCTGGAGGTTCTGTACGTTGCCGGTGTTGATTTGCGTTAGGGTGGAGTAGTGATTGCGGTCTGGGCCACCGAGGTATTCGGGCCATTCACGGTCTGAGGCTGCGGTGTTCTCCAGGGAAGGGGTATAGGCAGGTAGCCAGAAGGCCAGCGCGAGCAACGCGCCGACCGGCAGGAGCAATCGTTTCATAAGGTCAGGGTATAAAGCCGAAATTTACTAAATGAAACGGCTTTTATCCAGCTTTTTGCTAGTCCACCCGGTAAGTTTAGCGAATATCCGCGTACAGCCGCCTGAGTTTTTCGGGCGAGTAGCCGACCCCCCACAGGAAACCTACATACAGGAAAATAGCGTTGGCCCGCCAGAAGCCCCATTTCTCCACTCGCCGGTCCGACGATTCTACCACCCGGTTAACCTGCCGGATGCGACCAAACCGAACCAGTTTCAGCAGCAAATCGGCTTCTTCCATAATCGGCAGGTCATCGGTATAGCCGCCACAGGCCAGAAACTGCGCCCGGCGGCAAAAGATCACCTGATCCCCGAACAGCAGCCGGGCTCCCTTGAAAAAGAACAGATGCGGCCGGAACAGCAAGGGCGCGTAGTAGCTTTTAACGTAGTTGTGAAACGACGTTAGCCAGCGCGTACGCATGGGGCCCCGCATCAGCGAAATAAACCCGCCGGCTGCCGTGTGCGGGTCGGCCAGGGTTTGCTGCATCACGGCCAGACCATCATCAGGTAAAGTGGTATCGGCGTGCAGGAAACAAAGAATATTGCCGGTAGCGGCCGTCGCTCCCTGGTTCATCTGTGCCGCCCGGCAGGCAACCTGGCTATGCTGAATTTTAAGCAAAGGCATATTCAGCTGCTGCGCGCGCAGCAGCTGAATGGTCCGGTCGGTGCTGCCGCCATCCACCACAATAACCTCCACCGGAGCCGGAAAAAGCTGCCGGATCTGCCGCAGTGTGCGCGGCAGGGCTTTTTCTTCGTTCAGTGTCGGAATAATGATGGATACCGTTGTCATACTTCTAAAACCACCCTGCGCCGGGGATTCGGAAGGGCCAGGGGATGGAAAGGAGCATAACCAGCAGGCCCAGGCCGTAGAAAACAAAAACGAAACGGTGCTTATCAACCGCATTGGCCGCTTTGCGTGAGCGGGAGCGTCCAACGGTGATCAGCGCGATGGCAATCAGCATACCGACCGTGTGTTCAGCCGTGTAAAAGCGATAGATCTTTTCGCTCATCATGCCGAAGTCAACTTTAGGGCTGATGAAGTAAAGAATCAGACCGATCAGTAACTGAACATGCGTTAAGACCATTGCCAAAACGTATAGTTTGTTATCTGAGGCTGCGTACTCGTCCCGTGAGCGCCATTTGCTGAACGCCACGCCAATGGCCGCCAGTAACAGAATGAGAACTAACCAACGAAGCCCGGAGTGGGCGTGAAGCAGTATGTTGTAGAGCATGCTGTGGTAGCGATTAAGTAATCGAATGGATTTCTTCGGCAAAGAAACAACCAAATGCTCAACTTTCGGCGAAAAACGATTGTTAGCCTGTTATGATTTTGTACAACGTCACCATCAATATCGACAAAGCCGTTGAAGAAGAATGGCTCCGCTGGATGAAGGAAGAGCATGTGCCGGAAGTGATGGCCACCGGCATCCCGGTTGCCAGTAAGGTGCTGCGACTGCTGACCGAAGTAGAAAACGGCGGCTCTACGTATACCTTTCAGTACACGTTTAACACGCTGAAGGAGTATGTCATCTACCACGAACGGTACTCCCCGGCCCTTCAGCAAAAGGTCCTCGACCGCTACCCGAACAAGTTTGTGAGCTTCCGGAGCCTGCTGGAAGAGGCTTGATTGTAATTTTACCCCCCGCCCTGAAGGGAGCCCGCTGGCGCATACCTATTGCTGACGCTTATAATGGCTTTTGCGAAGCTATGTGCGCCAGCGGGCTCCCTTCAGGCCGGGGGTAAAATTTAACTGCCTACTGAAAACTGCCCATTACCTACGGCTTTCTTCCGGCTGCGTCGCTTATCTACCGTCATCAGAAAAGCGGGGAGGAGAATCAGGTTGGAGGCCATACCCATCAGCAGGGTAATGGAGACCAGTATGCCCAGGGCCACGGTGCCCTGGAAGGTGGAGGCTCCGAAGATGGCGAAGCCGGCAAACAGGATAATGGCCGTGTAGAACATACTGATGCCCGTATACCGGATCGTGTGCGATATGGCCTGGCTGATGCTGACCTTGCTGTTGCGGAGCTCGTCGCGGTACTTGGTAATAAAGTAAATAGTGCCATCCGACGAAATGCCAAAGGCAATGCTGAAAATCAGGATGGTGGAGGGCTTCAGGTGAATGTCAAAATACCCCATGATACCCGCCGTAATCAGCAGCGGCACCAGGCTGGGGAAAATGGCGATCAGGCTCATCCGGATGTCGCGCAGCAGGGCGATCAGAATAATGGAGATCAGCACGATAGCCAGCGCCGTACTTTCTTCCAGGTTTGTCAGCAGGTAATCGTTACCTCGGGTGAACACGACGCTGTTTCCCGTTAGGTTTACGGTATACTGCTCGTCTTCGGCGACGCGCTGACCGGTCTCCCGATCGATGTTGAAGATGGAATCGACTTTGGGTTGCAGCGTACTCACCAATTCTTTTATACGCACGGTGCCCACATCGGCCATCTGGAAGCTGACCCGTGTGTACCGGCGGTTGCTGTCGAGGTGGCTTTTGAAGCGATTTTCGGAGCCTTTGAGTTGTGGGGCATAGGCCGCCAGTTTACTCATTTCGAGGGCCGGCGGCAAAATGTAATATTTTGATTCGCCACCGCGGTAAGCCTGGTAGAAGAACTTGACAGCCTCAACAATGGAGATGGGCCGCGTAAACTCCGCGTACTTCTCAAACTCCCGCTGCATCTGCCGGATCTTGGTGAGCGTCTGGGGACTAAGCACCCGGCCGTCCTGCCCGGCATCGATGGATACCTCAAACGGCATGACACCCCTGAAGTTCTTCTCGAAAAATTTCAGATCGGTATAGATCGGATCGTTGTGGGGCAAATCATCCACCACGTAACCAATGGCCGTGATGCGCGTCAGGCCAATGATGGAGGCTACTACGGCAATACCGATGATGGAGTAGATAACCGGCCGGCGGTGGTGAACAATATGATCTACCCACCGTAAAAACCGGGTGATGTGTTTGCTGTCCAGATGGCCGCGCTGCTTCTCCGAGGGTACCGGCAGGTAACTGAACACAATCGGGATCAGGATGAGCGACATGGCATAGGTAGTCAGCACCCCCAGGGACGCTACCATACCGAACTCCAGTAACAGCGGACTGTTGGTAAAGTAGAAGACAAAGAAACCAATCGCGGTGGTCAGGTTGGCGTAGAAGGTGGTCTCGCCGATCTTCTCGATGGCCAGGCTCAGTGCCCGCATCTGGTTGCCGTGGCGGCTCAGTTCCTCGTGGTACTTATTCAGCAGAAAGATTGCGTTCGGGACCCCAATGACAATGATCAATGGGGGAATCAGCCCCGTCAGCAGCGTTATTTTATACCCAAACAGCACAATGTAGCCCACCGACCAGATTACGCCGACACCCACTACGCCAATGGCGATGAGCGCCACCAGGAGTGACCGGAAGAAGGCCAGCAGAATAATGGCCGTGACCACAAACGCCAGCGCCATAAACAGCATCATCTCGCTGCTGACCTTGGCTGTAAACTCGGTCCGGATGTAGGGCATACCCGACAGGTGAACCGGTACATTATGCCGGACGCCGAACGCCTGCACCGTCCGTTTAATGCCCCGGACAATGTCGATGCGATTTTTGGTGTTCAGTTTTTTCTGGTCAAAGGTAACGGCCATCAGATGTGCATGGTTACCTGCACCGCCTGACACAAACCCTTCGTAAAAAGGGAGTGATTCAATGCTGCTGCGGATGCTGTCGACCTCGGCCTGTGTGGTGGGCGGGCGGGCTACGATGGGCACAAACCGGAACCGGCTCAGGCTATCGTCGCGGATAATCCGGAACAGATTGGCGTTGGATACCACATCCTTTATGCCGTCGAATCGCTTAATCTGCTGGTTCAGGGCGTACCAGTCGTTGAAAAACGCCAGCGTGTACATCTTATCGGTATCCACACCGATGGCCATCACGTTGCCATCTTCACCGTATCGGCTTTTAAACTCTTCGTACAGGGCAAAGTCCGGGTCAGTCCTGGGCAGAATCTTGGCCATCTCGTAGGAGAGCTGGACGCGGCTTGCCTGATAAGCCATAAAAAGAGTTGCCACCAGAATCCCTGCCAGCAAAGCCACCCGGTTTTTGAGGATAAATGTAGAGATACGGTGCCAGATCATGGAATACGGTACGTGGGTCGGGTGCGCAAGTTACAAAAGGGGGCCGGGTTTACGAAACAAAATTAGGACGGTCCCGTGCGGGAACTTATCTTGATATAATACAAGCTTAGTTAGAAATTTGTCTATTCGCCGTTTTTTGGTACTGGTTAGCCAGTGATTCGGCAGAGAAAGGTAACCTCGTAATTAACAGAAATTTCTTTTGCTTTTCTGAACAAAGGGAGCTTTTTGCTGCTTACAGTAAGCATACGACTGCGTCTAAAAATAGTTATATACGTTGCCGTAATCTGGTTAGCCATTTCAATGCTATGAATGCTGAAAATAGTAACATATTGGGAAGCCACTACCCGAAAAATGTCGCCTTTGTGGGCGATTACCTCCCCCGCCAATGCGGTATTGCCACCTTTACGGCAGACCTTTACCAGTCTTACCACCAGTTTTTTCCCGACGCCAACCCCATTGTGGTTTCGGTCAATGATACGCCCAAAGGGTACGCCTATCCGGATGAGGTTCGGTACGAGTTCTACCAGCACCGTCAGGAGTCGTACGGGAAAGCCGCCGAGTTTCTGAATACCAAAAACGTGGAAGTCGTCTGTCTGCAGCATGAGTACGGAATCTTTGGCGGTCCGGCCGGCAACTACATCCTGACGCTGCTGCAAAACCTGAGGGCACCGGTAGTTACTACCTTCCATACCATTCTTGAAAATCCGGATCAGGACCAACTGGAGGTGCTGCGGAGCATTGCCGGTCTCTCGGCCCGCGTTGTCTGCATGACCGAGAAGGGAAAAGGGTTTCTGACGACGATTTATGGCATTCCGGAAGAGAAGATCGACCTGATTCCGCACGGCGTTCCCGACATGCCCTTCGTTGATCCGCACTTCTACAAAGATCATTTTGGCATGGAGGGCAAGCAGATGTTGCTGACCTTCGGGTTGCTGTCGCCCAACAAAGGCATCGAAAATGTAATCCGGGCGCTGCCCCGCATTGTTGCGCAGTTTCCCAACGTGGTGTACACCGTATTGGGCGCAACTCACCCTAACCTGGTGCGCGAACAGGGGGAGGTCTACCGCGAAAGCCTGCAGCAACTGGCTGTCGAATGCGGAGTGGCGGAGCACGTGCAGTTTACCAACCGCTTTGTCGAACTACCCGACCTGCTCGAATACCTGGGGGCCACGGATATCTATGTTACGCCCTACCTGAACCCGGCGCAGATTACCTCCGGTACGTTGTCGTATGCCTTCGGCTGCGGCAAAGCCGTGGTATCGACTCCCTACTGGCATGCCGAGGAACTGCTCAGCGACGGCCGGGGTATTTTGGTGCCATTTGGTGATTCGGAGGCCATTGCCGATAGTATTATCCACCTGCTGGAGGATGAGACGCTCCGTCATACCATGCGCAAGAAAGGGTATATGATGGGTCGCGATATGATCTGGGAGCGGGTAATCGGGCGCTATGGCGACACGTTCTCGCAGGCGCACCAGCGCTCCAGCCGCCGGCAGGTTCTGCAAAAGCCGGAGACAACCGACTGGTTCAATCTGCCGGCTGTTCGCACCGACCACCTGTTCCGCTTATCCGACGATACCGGCATTATCCAGCACGCCCGCTTTCACCTGCCCTGCAACGAAGAAGGCTACTGCACTGACGATAATGCGCGGGCCCTGGTCCTGACCCTGATGCTCGAAGCAAGCGGGCTGGCCGACCGGAAGCTTTCTGCCCTGACCGATACGTATGCCGCTTTCCTGAATTATGCCTATTCTCCGGAATACCGGCGGTTTCGCAATTTTATGGGCTACGACCGGCGCTGGCTCGAAGAGGTTGGTTCTGAAGACAGCACCGGCCGGGCAATCTGGGCGCTGGGGGCCTGCATCGGGCGGAGCCGGGACCAGAACCTGATTACCTGGGCTATGGGCATGTTTGAAAACGTGCTGCCTCATGTTGCCGATATGACATCGCCCAGAACCTGGGCCTTTGTGCTGCTGGGCATCAGCGAATACCGGAAGAAATTCAGCAATGACCGCCTGATCAAAACCATTCATCAGCAACTGCTGGAGAAACTGATGCTCCTCTTCAACGCAACCGCTACGGATGACTGGCCGTGGTTTGAGGAAAGCCTGACGTACGACAACGCCAAACTGCCGCACGCCCTGCTGCTGTCCGACGATCAGGCCATGATCGAGGCCGGTCTGCGTTCCCTGCGCTGGCTGATGGACCTGCAAACGGCCGAAACCGGCCACTTCCAGCCGATCGGGTGCAATGGGTTTTACGTAAAAGGACAACCCCGTGCTTATTATGACCAGCAACCGGTTGAGGCCCACAGCACGATCTCGGCCTGCCTGGCTGCTTATGAACTAACCGGCGATGGCGACTGGTACCGGCAGGCCCTCAGCGTTTATACGTGGTTTATGGGTCAGAATGACCTGAGCCTGCCCCTGTATGATTCGCAGACGGGCGGCTGCCGGGACGGACTGCACATCGACCGGGTTAACCGGAACCAGGGGGCCGAATCGACACTGTCGTACCTGTTGTCGCTGACCGAACTCCATATTGCCCAGCGGCAGTTGGCGGGTACTCCCCAGCTTTCGTCGAACATAGTTTAACCTGGTCAGGCAATAAGCACGCAACAGGTTTAGTTTTTAGGTAAATCATTAACCAGAGCGGTTTTCTGGTAGTTACAGTTGGTAATTCATACTATACGCCATCCCTGAACCACAGATAACCCATATAGCTGAGGCAGATGAGTATCAGAGCAACCCGTACCGGTATTGTCCTGCGGCCCGACCCGACCCGTGTGTTGTTTCGTCCCTTTGATTTTGGGAGTACAATGCGCACCCTGAAAATTATTGCCAGGGTCAACGCCATGACGGAAGAGGAGGTAGCGCAGAAATTAACCGAAGTAAACCGCGAATTCGGCAGCCGCCACTATAAAATGGAGCGATACCTGCTGAACCGCTTTGAGCAGATGCGCCCGCACCTGCTGACCGATGAAGTGCTGACTCAGGAACGCAAACTGCTACTAGGGGCGTACTTCACCATGGAGTATTCACTGGAGTCGGCCGCTTTATTCAACCCCTCCATGATCTGGCACCCCGATCAGACGAATGTGCCGCCTGGTTTCAAACGCTTTATTCTGAGTCTGCGGGCTACGGGCGAAGGCCATATTTCATCGATCTCCTTCCGCATGGGTTACATTGATCAGGACGGTAAGATCATTCTGCGGAAACCGTCGCGGTATGTCACCTCGCCGGATATTCTGCCCAATCCTATTTTTTACCGGGCGTCGTTTGAGCGCAAGCTGTACGAACTCCGGCTGTCGAACAGCATTACCGAGAAAATGATGTTCGGCCTCGGCGATGAATTTACCCAGCAGGAACTGGAGGCTACCGTCAAACGCGTCACGTCGCAGTACCGCTACAATGCCGAGTATGAAACCATTGCCGGCGGTATTCTGGCCCTGGCCAGATCGAATTACGAACTGGACTTCGACAATGATGAGAGTCTGGACGAACGCTGTATTTTCCCGACCTCGCCCAACGAAACCAACGGAATCGAAGACGCCCGCTTTGTGCAGTTTACTGACGACGATGGTACCGTAACCTACTACG
Source organism: Nibrella saemangeumensis (assembly GCF_039541915.1). Taxonomy (NCBI): domain Bacteria; kingdom Pseudomonadati; phylum Bacteroidota; class Cytophagia; order Cytophagales; family Spirosomataceae; genus Nibrella; species Nibrella saemangeumensis. Next base: position 75,339 of record NZ_BAABHD010000080.1, on the reverse strand, counting down.
CGACCTATACCGCCTACAACGGCCGGGTTACGTTTCCGCAGCTACTAGCCACCAGCGATTTTATTCGTTTTAAAATCAGTACGTTAAATGGAGCTGAGGTGCAAAACAAGGGGATGGCGCTGTTCCCGCGAAAGATCAACGGCCGGTACGCCATGTTGTCGCGGCAGGACGGGGAGAATATTTACCTCATGTATTCCGACGATCTGTATTTCTGGCAAACCAAAGAGTTGATTATGAAGCCGACTTACCACTGGGAGTTCGTCCAGTTGGGTAACTGCGGCTCCCCCATTGAAACCGAAGCCGGCTGGCTGGTGCTGACACACGGGGTAGGGGCCATGCGGAAATACTCCATTGGAGCGGTGCTGCTGGACCTGAATGATCCGTCGAAAGTAATTGGCCGGCTAAAGGAGCCGCTGCTGAGCCCCGACGAAAACGAACGCGAGGGCTACGTGCCCAATGTGGTGTATAGCTGCGGGGGCCTTATCCACAACAATGACCTGATTATTCCCTACGCCATGTCTGACTACGCCAGCAGTTTTGCAACGGTGAACGTACAGGAGTTGCTGAAGGTGCTTACCGGAGCCGACAAAATGGAGGAGGTAGCGCTTCAGGTTTCCCAATAGCCATAGCAGGTGATATCTATACAAAAACAAAAGAGGTTATCCCTGCGGTAACCTCTTTTGTTTTTGTGAGTCCTTATGCCTGCTTAGTCAACATCCCAGAACAGGCGGGTTGCCAGGGCGTCGATGTTACCCTGTGCTTTTACGTTGTCGCCGTTGGAGCCGGACTCCGTGTTCGGGTAATAGAACCGGAGCGGACGCTTGGTGTCTACGACCTGCATACTCTGCGGGGTAGCTGGCAGGTTGGTCCGGCGGTATTCCGACCAGGCTTCCAGCCCGCTGAAGTTAACCAGCGCAAGCCACTTCTGGTACGCAATCGCTTCGAGCTTATCAGACGAAGCCGCCCAGTCGTAATTTTTGACGCCACTACCTTTGAACTCTGTACCCGTGAAGCCTTTAACACCCAGTGTACGGAACGACTGCGCAATACCGGCTTCAAAGTAAGATTGCGGAGTACCCTGCAGGGTAACATCACTGTAACGCTGCTTTGCCTCGGCCAGCAGGAACTGCACTTCAGCCGCGGTCATCAGAATAAACGCCCGGTTAAACTCACCTTTCACCAGCAGGCTTGGGCCCACGGAGGTGGTATTGGCCGGTAAGTATCCCGAACTGGCACCAAAGGGTGTTCCCGAGTAATTAGCCGCGATTTCGGCGCGGGTACTCACGCCGGGGTTCGAGCCGTTCTCTCCACCGTTTGCGTAGGCAATGCGCTTCATGCGCAGGGTGTCACCACTGGCTTTGAGGTTGTCGATCAGAAACTTCGTCGGGCGGGGGTAGTTGTTCAGGGCCCGCTTGGCTCCGTTGGCGTCGTAACCCCAGCGGTCGTAGATCGGATTCAGCTTGCCGGCGGTTGCCAGGTAAAAGGTAGAGCCACCTACGCCCACGTCTTCGCCCGTAATAAAGCCAGAGCCTTCCGTCACGATTTTGTTGATCTCGGTCTTGATGTATGATTCTCTACCCTGCACACGTGACTGACGCATCAGAATCCGCATTTTAAGGGAGTTGGCAAACTGAGCCCACTTGGTGGTATTGCCCCGGAATACCAGATCGGAGCCGGTGAAGGCACTGGAAAACGGATTGGCTTTCAGGTCGGCAATGGCTTCGTCCAGCAGGGGGGTCAGCGCTTCGTAAACGGCTTTCTGGTCATCGAACTTCGGTGCCAGCACTTTGCTGCCTTTCAAGGCCTCGGAGAAAGGTACGTTGCCGTACATATCCACCAACTGCTGAAACAGCATGGCTTTCATCACCTTGGCCGGGCCTTTCAGGAACTTCTGGTTGTAGGCGTCGGCATTGTCAATTACGAACTGGAAATCCTGCAGGTTATCGTAATAGCTATCCCAATAGTTGAAATCGCCGTTGGTAAAGTTATAACCAAACTGGGCGTTATTGATTATGTATCCGTTCGACTGCGTCCAGTGGCCGGCCCAGTACGAGCCAATTTCATTTACGCCCAGCATGTTATTGACCGAGGTAGCCGTGTTGACGGCATTCGTAAAAACAAAGTTGGGCGATGCCGTAGGCAAGGTATTGGGGTTTGTATTGACGTCCAGGAACGTCTTGTTACAAGCTGCCCCGGCCACCGCTACAAACGCGATTATGATGAATGACTTTACTTTCATGGTAAACTGATAATTAATTTTTTAGAAACCGAGGTTGATGTTCACACCATACTGACGAACCGGCGGAGTCTGACCGGTATTGTTGATGCCCTGACCGTTACCCGTGGTGAAACTGAACTCAGGATCCGTGTAGTAGTTCATCTTATCCACGATGGTAAACAGGTTCCGGCCGTATAGTGCAATGCTGGCGGTCGAGAACAGCCGGGTTTTGGTCAGCAGGTTTTGCGGCAGGCGGTACGACAGGTTAATATCGCGCAGCTTGATGAACCAGGCGTTGTTTACGAAGTTTTCTGAAATCAGGCGGTAGCTGTCTACCCACAGGCCATATTCGGCTTCGCGCACGTTGACCGTGGTGTTTGGTATCACTTTGCCGTCTGAATCCAGGTACGCTGAGTTCGGGAAGATATGCGGAGCGCGATTTTCGGTCCACTTACCGGCACCGGTAAAGGTCATCTGACGACCCAGGTCGCTGAACATAACATTGCCACCGCGGTATTCGAAGTTAAACGTAAAGGCAAAGTCGCCATACTCCATCTTTGAGCCTAAACCGGCAATGTGCCGGGGCAGGGTACCACCACGTGACGACAGTGTAGTCTGACGCAGCGGATAGCCCGTTGTGGCGTTGACCAGCCGGTAGCCGGAACCATCGGGGGCGTACTGGTAGCCGTCGGTCTTCAGCATCGGAAACCTGGATCCTACAATTACGTTGGTGTTGGCGTATGAATAGCCACCGTACTGGAACTCGGTAATGCCCGGATACAGGCTAAGTACTTTGTTATCGTTGTACGAGTAGCGCACGCTGGCATCCCAGGTAAACTTACCGCCCCGGGCAATCAGGTACTTCAGTTCCGCTTCGTAACCCCAGTTTTTGGTTTCGCCCACGTTGATCAGCAGGTTGCTGAAACCCGTTGAATTCGGCACCCGTACGGTAATCACCTGGCCTTTTGAGTTGGAGGTGTAAGCCGATACATCCAGGTTGATCCGGTTGTTCAATAGCTGGAACTCACCACCCACCTCGGCGCTATATACGATCTCGGGCTTCAGGTTCGCATCCGGCAGGGTGTTACCGACCGTCAGACCCACCGTGTTGCCGTACGGGAAGTTGGCCCCGTTGCCGTATACCAGGTCCAGACCATATAGCGGGATATTATCGTTGGCGTTCTTGTTGTAGCTGGCCCGCAACTTGGCGAAGTTCAGGAATGAACTCTTGACGTTCGGGAACGCATCGGTCGGAATGAACGATACCGCTACCCCATAGTACGGGAACGACCACATATTGGCCGGGCGATCTGCCTTGTAGAACCGCGAGGTGGCATCGTACCGGAACGTGCCGTTCAGGATCAGCCAGTTGCGGTAGTTCGAGGTCAGGTCGGCGTAATAGCCATACCGGCGCTCCAGCGTGTTGGACTCACCACCAGTCAGCTCACCCTGGCGGTTGGCTACGTTGTAAACGTCCGGTACCACAATGGAGCTGGAGCCTACTGAGATCAATTTGGTGTAGCGCTGATATACACTGTGACCCAAAATCAGTTTGTTCGAGAACGGACCGAAATCCTTAGTCAGGTGGGCCTGGAATTCGTTGTTGATCACGTTTTCTGTTCCTGAGTAGTCAGACACGCTGCCCAGGTTGTCGGTGATAGCGCGGTAGATACCCGTACCGTCACCATCCCGGAACCAGGGAGCGGGAATAAACGATTTTGTTTTGGCCCAGTCTGAATACAGGAATTTACCGACCGTGTTCTTCCCCGTCCGGGAATTGTTCATTACCCCGATCCGCTCCACAAACATCAGCCAGGGCGTTGCCTCATAGGTCAGGTTCAGGTTACCGCTGATGTTGGCGTCCTTGTACTTCAGGCGGTTGTTGTCGGCGTTGAAATACGGGTTGTTGTAGTAGTCGTTGTAGAAGCCGTTGGGGTTGGCGAACTTGTTGTTCTGCCAGTCTCTCAGGTCGTTCAGCGGCAGGTTGGCCGGCTGGTTGATCACGTCGAAGTAAAAGTCAGCGCCCGTCCGGTCGTAGGCTGCCTGGGTATACGAGGCATTGAAACCGGTCTTTAGCTTACCCGACTCTTTCGTGGCCGACAGGCGAATACCGGTCCGGTCGCTTTTGTCGTGGGGGACAATGCCCTGAATCTTCTGATTTTCGGCCGACAGGTAGAACGAACTGGTTTCGTCGCCACCCTGGAAGCTAACCTGGTTGTTGACCGAAACACCGGTGTCGAACGCCTTGAAGCGGCCGTTCGGAACGGCCGCGTACGGGATAATGTACTGGCTGCCGTCCTCGACCGTACGACCCATAATGCGCATAGAGCCGTCGAACGGATCGCCAAACTGCTGGTTTTCGTACGAACGCCAGTTGGCTTTCATCCGAACCAGGTGGTCGTTGCTGTAGCCGGCCGTGCCGTACGACTGGTAGTAGTGGGAACCAGAGCCGTATTGATCCTGAAACTGGGGCAGAAAACTGATCTGGTCAAAGTTGGTACTGTTGGATACCGAAACCCTGAGTTTACCCTTTGTCCCTTTTTTGGTCGTAATAACCAACGCCCCGTTGATACCCGCCGAGCCGTAGAGGGTAGCCGCCTGGCCACCTTTCAGGACCGTTACCGACTCAATATCGTTCGGATTGATCAGGGCCAGTATCGTCGACGTAGTCTGCATACCGTCCAGGATCACCAGCGCTTCGTTGTTACCGGTCAGCGACCGGTACCCGCGCAGAACGATCTTCACGGAGGGATCAACGCTGTTGTTGATGTTGTACACGGCCAGACCTGTTACTTTCCCGGAGAGGGCCTGGGCCAGTTGCGGAGAGCGGCCCACGGTAACGTCTTCCGTCTGCACTTTGGATACGGCGTAACCAATTTCCCGCTGGCTTTTCCGTATACCCTGAGCCGTTACTACAACCTCCTGAAGCTGAGAAGCATCGGGTTTCAACGTAAAGTTGATGGTGGTCTGGTTTTCCAGCTTTACGCTTTCGGTAGAGAAACCGATAAAGCTCACTTGGAGGATGTCCCCTTTTGCAGCCGTGAGCCGGTAGTCACCATTCTGGTCGGTGGTAGTTCCCCGCGTGGTTCCTTTGATGAGCACACTAACGCCGGGGAGCGCCGAGCCATCTTCTGCGGTCGTTACACGACCCGTCACTGTAACGTTCTGCGCCAGTACAGGCAGACAGAGGACCATCGCCAGTAGCCAGCTACTGAGTAGAAGTTTTCGCATGTAGGTTAAGAAAAATGTGAATGATTATTTTGAAGTGGCACAAATGTAATCGTATAAATTTTTTTTGCAAATGCTAGTGCAATAAGCTGGATTTGTTTAAAAAATAGGTAAAAGATTTATATATAGTATACCTATTTGAATATTTTTTAAAAGAATTGATAAATTCCGTTTATGGTATCTATTAAAAATGTTTATTTATCAATGGGTTAAATGCAAAAAGCTATGCATTTAAATTTTGGATTTTAAAGGGATTTAAGCCGGTGAATTACATGATCGCTCCACACTATACGAATAGAACCCTCCAACTTTAATCTCTTTTTAATAAACAATCGGCGTAGAGGGGTTAAATCTTTAAACGGCGCATTTCCTACAGGCGCTTTCATGATGATTCGTTGGTTTTCTACCTTTAATCTATTTTTAATGCAATAGCTTTACCAGGGTAAAAGCCCCTTATAACGGTATTTTGCCTTTTATGGCTTGCTCGTCATTTGAAAAAGCATATTATGATGGCGTCAAGGGGTGTAAGAGATAAAATTGTTCGGCAAAAATTTATATTACCCAAATTTTGTAGTGTTCTGCTTTTTTTTCACTTTTGAGATTTAGTTTTCTAATTATTTCTTAATCTCTACTAAACACTCATCATTTATGCGAAGACTTCTAATTGTGCAGCTTCTGCTGTGCATGTTGAGTCTGCCCCTATTAGCCCAGGACCGGGCAATCAGCGGTAGAGTCACCTCCTCAGAAGACGGTTCAGCGTTACCAGGTGTAAACATCTCCGTAAAAGGTACCACGCGCGGTACCAGCTCAGATGCCAATGGTCAGTACCGTTTAAATGTGCCGGCCGGAGCCCGACTCGTATTCAGCTTTATTGGTTTTACGACCCAGGAAGTAGCCGTAGGCAATCAGTCAGTTGTTGATGTACGGCTGGTCAGTGATGCTTCCCAACTGGAGGAGGTCGTTGTAACGGCCCTGAACATTGGCCGCGATAAGCGGTCGCTGGGTTCATCGGTACAGGCTATTTCACAGGAAAAGCTGAATATTGCCCGTGACCCGAACGTAGCCAATGCCCTGGCTGGTAAAATTGCCGGAGTGCAGGTATTAGGTCAGTCAGGCGCTAAGTTTGGCTCTCCCAGCATCCGGATTCGCGGGGTCAATACCCTGTCTGGTGGCGACCCGCTGTACGTGGTGGATGGTACGCCGACCGACATCAACCAGGTTAACATGGACGATGTGGAGCAACTGACCGTGCTGAAAGGCCCGGCCGCTACCGCGCTGTACGGGAACCGGGCCGCCGGTGGTGTTATTGTCATTACCACTAAGCGGGCAAAAGCGGGTGACACCCGGCTCGATATCAACCACAGCACCACGCTGGATATGGTAGGTATGCTGCCAAAGTACCAGAACGAGTACGGTGGCGGTTATTCGCAGGATTGGGATACCTTCCAGTTCAACCCGGCCATTCACCCGGCCGCCTGGCAGGCATTTAACGGTCAGAAGATTCTGGACTACTCGGCCGACGAGAGCTGGGGGCCGCGCCTGGATGGCTCTCCGCACCGGTCAGCCGCTTCCTGGCAGCAGGGGCCGGAGTTCGGGCAGTTGACACCGTTCTCTCCGCAGCCGAACAACGTACGTGATTTCTTTGAGAAGCCGGTCAGCAATAACACCAACATCGCTTTCTCCCGCGGTACCGAAGATTTTCAGTCCCGGATTTCGTACACGCACATCATCAACAACGGTATCATTCCCAACAGCCGGCAGACCCGCGATTTCGTCAGTACCAAAAACTCACTGACCTTCGCCCGGAATCTGACTGCTAACCTGAATTTCAATTATACGTCTACGCGGGGCGTTAACGTACCGGCCGACGATTATGGCTCATCAGGTGGTTTATTGAATGGTTTTAACCAGACCGTCGGTTCATTCAACCAGTGGTTCCAGCGCCAGCTTCGGATTGAAGACCTGCGCAATTACAAGAACCCAGACGGTACCTTCCGGAGCTGGAACATTGGCGGTCCGCTGGATCCTAAACCAAAATACTGGGATAGCCCCTACACGCAGGTATACGAAAATACCAACGAACGTCGGGATAACCGCTTGTTTGGCGACCTGGGTCTGAACTACAAGTTTACCGACTTTCTGTCGCTGAACCTGGTGGCGCGTCGCGACCAGCGCCAGTATGCGCAGGAAGGCCGGATTGCTTACGGTACGCTGAATGAGGCCGGCCGGGGTGGTTTTGCCAACTTTGTACAGAACGCGGTTGAGAACAACTACGAAGCCATTGCGAGCTTTAACAAAACCTTCGACAAGATTTCGGTGGTTGCCAACGGTGGTGGTAATATCCGCTACAACCGGGTCAACAACTTTGGGCAGCAAACCGTTGGTGGTCTGACTACCCCCGGCTTCTTTAATATCGCAGCTTCCAAAGACCGGCCGAACGTTACCAACCAACTCTTCGAGCGCCGGGTAAACAGCTTGTTTGGTAATGTTAGCTTAGGTTACAACAACATTGCCTTCATCGAAGCGTCGATCCGGAACGACTGGTCGTCGACCCTGCCGAAAGCCAACAACTCGTACCTGTATCCGGCTATTTCGGGGAGTTTGATCTTCTCTGATCTGCTGCCGCAGAACAACGTACTGACCTACGGCAAAATCCGGGGTGGTTACGCCCAGGTGGGTACCGACGTAGGGCCGTACCAGACCGCTCTGACGTACCTTACCGGTAACCCGTACCAGAGCAGTCCTACGCAGTATCTGCCGACGCTGCTGCCGAACGAGAACCTGAAGCCGGGCTTGACTTCGTCGTACGAAGGAGGTATTGATCTGAAGTTCCTTAACAACCGGCTGGGTCTGGAATTTACGGCTTACCGGAATGACAACAAGAACCAGATCATTCCGCTGCCGGTGGCACCGACCAGTGGTTACAGCAATGCTTATATCAACGCGGGTCTGATCCGGACCACGGGTCTTGAACTGCACCTGTACGCCAACCCGGTCCGCTCTGCAGATGGGTTCAACTGGGACATTGACCTGAACGTCGACCGCAGCCGCTCAAAAGTGGTTGAACTGTCGCCGGGTCTGACTAACTACCAACTGGGTTCTACCTGGCGGGGTCTGACCATCAACGCCCGCGAAGGCGAAGACTGGGGTCTGTTTGTAGGCCGGAAGATCCGGCGCAACGACGCCGGTGTGCCCGTTCTGCTGAATGGCCAGTACCAGTATGACCTGAACCAGCCGCTGGGCTCCGTACTGCCCCAGTTTAAAGGTGGTTTGCTGAACACGCTTACCTACAAGAACCTGACCATGCGGGTGAACACCGACTTTATTGTAGGCGGTAAGTTCTTCTCCGTGACGCGGATGTTCAACGCCTACTCGGGTCTGGGTGCCGAAACCGTGGGTAACAACGAACTGGGCAAGCCGAAGCGCGATCCCGTAGCCAACGGGGGTGGCCTGCTGATCGATGGTGTCAACGCCGACGGTACACCAAATACCAACCGTGTTGAAACCCAGGATTTCTACGCGAACCTGTTTGCGCTGCACGAGTACTGGATGTACGACCAGACGTTTGTGAAGCTGCGCGAAGTGTATCTGGGCTATACGCTGCCCCGGCGCATTCTGGGTAACCGGGTGAAGTCGGCAACGGTAGCGTTTATTGCCCGTAACCCGCTGCTGATCTACAATGCCGTAGGCGGTGGTGTCGATATCTCAGAAGCCGAATCGTTCTGGACGGAAGGTGGTCAGTTGCCGCCGGTTCGCTCGTTTGGTATCAACCTGAGACTTGGTTTCTAATTCTTTTTCTCAAGATCACATGAAAAAATTAGTGCATAAATCACTGGTACTTGCCGGTTTGTTGATGGCCGCAACAGCCTGCAACGACTTTGGGGACATGAACGTGAGCCCCAATAACCCGGCCAACCCGAATACCGCCAGCCTGCTGACGGGAGCCATGCGGAACGTAGGTACTGCCGTTACCAATATCGTGCCGGCGCTGTATGTGCAACAGTTCGGTGATGTAACGTATATTGAGGAGTCGCGGTACCGGACGGTCAACTTTGATTACAACACCTGGTATGCCGGGCCACTGAACAACCTTCAGTACATCATCGATCTGAACACCAATCCGGAAACCAAAGTTGCGGCTGCCGCCAATGGTTCCAACAACAACCAGATCGCCATTGCCCGGATTCTGAAGGCATATTACTTCCAAAGCCTGACCGACCGCTGGGGCGATATTCCGTATTCGGAGGCTCTAAAAGGCAATAAGAACTTCACCCCGAAGTTTGACAAGCAGCAGGACATCTACAACGACCTGTTTAAGGAGTGGAAAGAAGCCGTAGCGCAGTTTGACGGCGGGGCAACGGTGCAGGGCGATATTCTGCTCGGTGGTAACGTAGCGCGCTGGAAGAAGTTTGCCAACTCGCTGCGGGCTATTGCTGCCCTGCGGTTGTCGAAAGTAGATCCGGCGAAAGGTAAGGCTGAGTTTGCGGCCGCGTTGGCCGACGGCGTGCTGACGTCTAATGCCGATAATGTGACGTACCGCTACCTGGCCGAAGCCAACAACGAGCACCCCCTGTATAACAACTACATCACGACTAATCGGAAAGATTATGCCGTGAGCAACACGTTTGTTGATTACCTGAAGAAAACCAGTGATCCGCGTCTGCCGGCCCTGGCCGAAAAGAATATCAACGGCGACTACGTAGGAGTTCCGTACGCGGTGTTTCCGGTAGCCTGGACGGCGCAAGGCGTCTCCCTGGCGGCATCGACCCTGCGTCAGCAAAACTCGCCGGTCAATGTGGTTACGTACGCGCAGATTCTGCTGGCCCGCGCCGAAGCCGCTAAGCTGGGCTGGACCGCGGAAGATCCGAAGAAACTCTACGAAGAGGCCATTAAGGCTTCGATGGAAATGTACGGGGTGTACACGGAAGCCGCTTATGCAGCTTACCTGGCTCAGCCGGATATTGCTTACAACGACGCTAAAGCGATCGAGCAGATTGCCATGCAGCGTTGGATTGTACTGTTCTACAATGGGAACGAAGCCTGGGCTGAATGGCGCCGGACGGGTTTCCCGGTGTTGACACCAGCCAAGAATCCGTTCAATAACCTGACGGATGTACCCCGGCGACTGGCATACCCGACTACAGAGTCTACGCTGAACCTGAACAACTACAACGAGGTAATTGCCCGGCAGGGAGCCGACGTGCTGTCGACCCGTGTGTGGTGGGATAAGCAGTAAATAGGCGTTAATGGTAGACCTGCGTCAGCCCGATCTTGTCGGGCTGACGCAGGTCTACGTTTTATATATAGGGTTGATAGCCACTCGATCTATGCGCCAAAAAAAAGTTATTGGTTTTTTGATAGGACTTTGCATTGTAGGCTATTTAGTTTACAAGTTTAAAGAATTAGAGGAGCAAGGAAAAAAAGACCGATCGTTCAAATTGTTCGTAGTTGAAGATGCTTCCAAACCCTATGAGTTTGCTGTAACAGGAAAAGGCTTGGTTAACTTCCAGATTCTGCTGCAAGGCTTCGTGGATGACTCAGCCACCGTTGACCTACATACTCGGCTGGCAAAATACAAGCAATTCAGGATAATGGGCCGCGTAGATTTGAACCACATAGGTGATTTTTACGAAGGCCGGGAGCCGCTTATTATTACCTACACGCCAATGAAAGCCAGAAAAGGGCAATTACGTATTCTAGCGAGGACGCAGTAGATGCGGTAATTGCCCGGCAGGGAGCCGATGTGCTGTCGACCCGTGTGTGGTGGGATAAGAAGTAGACGGAAATTAAAAGACAAAGAAAAAGCGGGTCAACAAAGTCGACCCGCTTTTTTATTACGCTTTATCCAACTATTTAGTCTTTTATGTCTGGCTCTCGTCTGATTGTCGATTACCAAAATAAAAATTTTTGTTTGAAATGTACAAATAATTGGACGTTAATTTTTTTTGCGGTCAAAAATGAACATGAGTTGCTACCAGGTAACCCGAACAGTGGCAATCAGGTTACGGCCCGGTGCGCTGATGCCCGAGGCAAAAACGCGGTAATTTCGGTCCAGCAGATTTTCCAGATTAACCTGAACCAGTAGCAGCCGGCTGAGCTGATAGCTGCTCCGCAGGTTAACCGTATACCAGCCCGGCATGCCCTGCGGAGTAGCGTATACGATGTTGTCTTCCCCAATCAGGTTATAATCGTTAAGTTGTTTGGCTCCATTGAAAAGCACGTTGGCTTCGGCTCGAAACTGCTTCTGCTGCCACCGCAACCCGGCCTGCCCAAACAGGGGCGGAATATGATCGAGCGGGTAATCGGTGGTATCGGTTTTGATGCGCCCGTAGGTATAACTGAGGTTGCCATAAGCTGAGAGCGCGCTGGTGAACTGTGCAGTCAGCCGTGTGCTGAACCCGTAGAGGTAGGCCTGCTGGGCATTGGTTTGCATCACTACCCGGCTGGCGCGGCCGTTGTACAGCACCGTCGCTTGTCCGTTCAGGGTGGCAGGCTGCGTGGTGATGGCTTGCGCGTAGCGAGTGTAAAAACCTTCGGCCTCCAGGGTAAACCGCTCTCCGAGACGTTTCTGAATGCCGGCGTCGGCATTGTAAGTCCGTTCGGGCTTCAGGCTGGGATTGGGTACGATGAGTGTGCCGACAACGGATTCAAAAACCTTCGCCAGATCATCGACATTGGGAACCCGATACCCCGACGCCAGCGATGCTGCCAGCCGCCAGTTACCCGGCAGGCGCGTTACCCAGCCCAGGCTGCCCGTGAGCGCAGCATTGCGCTGGGTGACCTCCCCGAACGGAAACGGAAAAAAGGTCTTGTCGGAAAAGCGGGCGTACAGACGGTTTAGCCCGTAGCGGGCTCCGTAACAGAACGACGAGCGAGTGCTGACAGCGACCGTGCCGGATACGTACGCCGACAGCGATTGCGTATCCGAACCGCCGTCCGGGTAACGGGTATCCAGCGGTGTCTGCATGCTGGTCAGGATATTTTCGCCGTAGGCCGTTGACTGCACGTTGTTGTAGGTAGCTTCCAGTCCGTACCGGAGATCGTGTGCGGGGCTAATCTTCTTTTGCAGGTCGGCGTTTAAAGTCCAGATACCCAGCCGCTCAATGCGGTGCTGAAGCGTGTTGTTGCCGAATCGCCGGTTGTGGCGGCTCTCTTCAATGGTCTGGTAGGCGGCAATTACCTGGAGGTTATCGGCCATACCCTGTTCCATTCTGCGCATGAAGGTATAGGCCGTGAGCAGTCGCTCCTGCGGGCCGTAGTACCACTGGGCGTGTCGTAACCGTCCCTGACCGTCAACCTCTGATAATCGATCGTAGCGCGGAATATCCGAGGTTGTCGAGTACTGCACGTTCAGCAGGTGACTGGTGCGCTCAGCAGGCTGAAAGAGAACTTTCTGCAACAGGTCGACCTGTTTATACCCGGAGGGTGTCTGTTTATTCGGATCGGGGTTCGATAGCAGCACATCGGTATTCGTTTCCCGGCCGGCGTAGAACGGGCGCAGTCCCAGGCTGCCGATGCGGGCCGGACGCCTATTCCCCTGCCGAAGGTCACCGAAGTCGGAGCCGGTAACGCTGGTCGCCAAAGCCCATCGGCCGGTGCTGAAGGCATTATCAGCATGGAGGGTTTTCTCAGCGGCTGCGGTACTGTAGCGGGCAAAGGCGTTCCCCTGTGCAACCATCCCGGCTATAGGGGTAAGGGTTTGCAGATAGATAACGCCCCCCAGCGCATCGCTGCCGTATTGCACGGAGCCGGGACCCAGGGCTACCTCGGCCTTTTCGAGTATGCTGTTATCGACCGTCAGGATATTTTGCAGGTGCCCGCCCCGGTACACCGCATTGTTCATCCGGATGCCGTCGACGACCAGCAGTACTTTATTGGCTTCAAACCCGCGCAGAATCGGGCTGCCACCGCCCAGCTGGCTTTTCTGCACCAGTACCTGGCCGCTCTGCTGCAATACCTCGGCAGTGGTCGGCTGGTTCAGAAACCGGATGTCACTGCGGTTGATTACCCGCACGGGCTGAGCTACCTGACTCTGCGGCTGAGCGATCCGGCTGGCCGAGACTACGACCTCATTAATCTGTACGGCATCTTCAGAAAGGAAAACCGTGTATGCCTGCCGGCGAATCTGATCCCAGTTCAGCCGTACCGGCCGGTACCCTACCCGGTGGATAGTGATGGCATGTAAAGAGTCGGAGAGCGTAACCTGACCGGCTTTGCTGGTGAAGTGAGTTTCTAGCTGGGTCCGCACTTCGGCGTTTTCGAGGGGATGCCGGGATTGCTGGTCCAGTACCGTCAGGCGCTGGCTCCGCCCCGACAGGGTAAAAAGCAGGAAAATAAAGGTAAACAGGTATTTCATCAACGGGTTAAACCAGGTTATTAAGAAATGAATGACACAGGGCTGCAACCGACAAAATACAAACTTTTCGGGGACGAAACAGTTATAATTTAACCAAAAGGCAGATCAACGTTATGAAAAGCGACGAAGAAAAAGACGATATCTACACCCAGAAAACCACGCAGCGCGACGTTGGCAAACACGATGAGTTTGAGAACGTGGCGAACGCAATGGGACCGGGTGACGAAACAGAAGACGTAGCTCAGGATGGTCGCAATGACCGTTTTCTGGGTGGTATGGATATGGACAGCCAGAACGGCGTAATTCGGATGGGTGACCGGGATAACAGCACGATGGAGGTGACCGAAGAAGGGCTGAAAAGTGTGACCGGCCAGAGTGAGCAGTCTAAGACCGCTACGGTTGACGTAACGACCCACGGTCCCGACGACTATGCCTCCGCCGAAGATACTCCGGCGCCTAAGGCGCAGGAGGCCGCTAAAGAGCAGGATGGGCGCACAACGGAGTGGGATGCCCGTGAAGGCGGGGCTACCCAGGAAGAAGCTGAGGATGAAATTTCCCAAACAGGGACTTCTACTACGCACCGCCCGACCTATTAAACCCGCAATGGGGTGTTAAATTAGGTTTGGTACGAATTTGGCACAGGTTTGATTATTACATGTGAAACCCGGGTTGACCGTTTACGGCAACTCCTTAAAATAACAACGTTATGAGCCTGACAAGCAAATCCCGTAAAGAGACGACGGAGTCTCACGCGGCCCGGCGGAGTCATAATACCATGGGTATGGCCCCCGGCATGATTCAGTTAAGTGATTTTGACATTCGCGATCAACAGACATCCAACCGGATTGATACGAATACACCGAATGTACCGGAGGATACTATGAACGCTAAAGCCGAAGCTGAAATATCGGACAGCGACACGGAGAATACACCCAGCCGGGCCGATATTGACGAGGCTCGCCGGGCGTCCTGGGGGCAGCCGACTATGGAGGAAGACGAAATGGTAACTGATGAAGATTCGCCGAGAGTGGCTTACCGGAATCAGGACCATGATATGGGTGCCAGCCGCGTAGACGATGCCGACTGGAATACCCGCACCGATCATGATGAAGATATGTCGAACACCCGGCCCCGTGGAATGGATCGGATGTAAGCCTATTTTCTTTGCAAACATAAAAGCGGACCCTACGGAGTCCGCTTTTATGTTTAACAGGCGTTGATAGCCAGGGCATACCTTGTTGCGTGTGGTAATCTGAGGTTTAGCGTATATCTTTCGGCCCGGATCTACCCTTCTTCAGTATGCTCAGGCTGGTACTCCTGTCCATGGGAAGCTTTGTTTTTTTGATAGGGTTCAACGACAGTACCATGCTTTATGGACTGGATGAGACCAAGAACGCCCAGTGCGCCCGCGAAATGCTCGCCCGCCACGACTGGATCGTACCCACCTTCAACGGTGAGCTTCGCACCGATAAACCTCCGCTTCATTATTACGTCATGATGCTGGCCTATCGGCTCTTCGGCGTAAACGGCTTTGCCGCGCGCCTGGGCTCCGGTCTGATGGGCGCACTGGTTATTCTGATGACGTTCCGGATGGCGGAGCGTAACCTGAGCCGGCAGGCGGCCACCTGGTCGGCGCTGGTGTTGCTGGCGTCGCTGCATTTTTCGGTGCAGTTCCGGATGTCGGTGCCTGATCCCTACCTGATTGCCTGCCTGACGCTGGCGTTCTGGAGCGGCTACGAGGCCCTGAAAACCGGGAAGGCCAAATGGGCTTTGGCCACCTGGATGGGTATGGGTTTGGGTGCATTGGCTAAAGGCCCGGTAGCCCTGCTCTTGCCGGTACTAACGGCGGTGGCGTATCTGACTGTTTCCCGACAGTGGTCATGGTCAAAAGTAGGTCGTCTGCGGCCATTTAGCGGAATTTTGCTATTTGCGCTGGTGACGCTTCCCTGGTACTGGGCGGTGCACCAGCAAACGGACGGTGCCTGGACGCAGGGGTTTTTTATGAAACATAACGTTGGCCGCTATGCCGCAGCGATGGAGGGGCATGGCGGGTTCTTCGGCTTGCCCGTGCTTTATGTACTGGTAGGGCTGCTGCCATTCTCGGCCTTTTTGCCGCAGGCCCTTCGGCGGGCAGTGCAACAGCGACGGGAAAATTCGTTTGGTTTGTTTTGCCTCACGGTAGCCGGGGTAATCGTCGGCTTCTTTATGTTCTCCGGGACCAAGCTGCCCAATTATACGGTACCGGCTTATCCGTTTCTGGCCGTACTGCTGGGCGATGAACTGGCCCGGCTGACCCAGGGCTGGCGTACCGCGCCGGCAACCCGGATCAGCTTTAACGTCGTGGCGGTAATCATGTTGCTGCTGCCGGCTGGTATTGCCCTGGCGCTGTATCTGGACCCACACCTCAGCCATGTTGCCTGGGCAGGCGGATTATTTATGCTATTGCCCATGGGCGTGTTGCTGATGCTGCATTTCCTCCGGAGACAGCACCTTCGGCCGGCTTTGCTGACGATTGCTGGCGCCTTTATGGTTTCTGCCTGGGTGTTGTATGGATTGGCTTATCCGGTAGTTGATCGTGAAAACCCGGTGCAGGTAACGCTGCCGTCACTGGCGGGGCGCCAGCCCGTGGTGGGGTATAAGCATTTTAACCCCGCGTTTGTGTTTTACCTGAACCGGTGTATCCCGCTGCTGGAAACCCCCGAGCAGTTGCACCGGCAGTTGCTGGCTCACCCGGAAACGAGGGTAATCAGCCGCACAGACCATCTGGTGGAACTCAGCAGCCTGCCCTACCTGTTAGTCGTTCATCAGCGTCGTGATCTGTTTGAACGGCCAACCACCGTAATTTTAGAGCGACGCGAGAGCATCTCCCAGCGCTAGTATGCATCCACACACTACCTCCTCTGAACGGTTTACCCCTGTCCCGGCTTTCTGGCAGCGTCCGCGTTTCTGGCAGTGGCTGTCCGTTGCCCTGGTGGTACCGGCCCTCTTTTTCAACCTTGGCTTTCTGCCGCTTGATACCGGCTCGGACGAACCGCGCCGGGCGCTAGTTGCCCTCGAAATGCTGCTCTCCGGCGATTACATTACCCCCACGCTGAACGGCGAACTGTACCTGAACAAGCCTCCGCTGTACAACTGGCTGATTGCCGCTTCGTTCAGGCTGTTTGGCAATTATTCGGCGTTTGCGCTGCGTTTTCCGATGGCGGTGTCGCTGCTGCTGTATGCCCTTACGGTCTTTGCCTTTGTACGCCGGTATGCCACGCAGCCCATTGCGTTTGCGGCCGCATTGATGCTGGTCACCAACGCCCGCGTGCTGCTCTACGATTCCATGCTGGGGCTGATCGACATTACGTTTTCCTGGGTCACCTACACGGCGTTTCTGCTGGTGTACCATTATGACCAGAAAAAGAAATACACCGCTCTGTTTGTCACGACCTACGCGCTCACTGCTATCGGTTTTCTGATGAAAGGGTTACCGTCGGGCGTTTTTCAGGGCCTGACGCTGCTGGCCTGGTTTGGCTATACCCGGCGCTGGAAACTGCTGTTCCATCCGGCTCATTTTCTGGGTATCGGCGTGTTTATGCTGATAGCAGGAGCCTATTACATAGCGTACTTTACCCGCAACAACATACCCGTTACCGAGGTGTTTGGCGTATTATTCTACGAAAGCAGCCGGCGAACGGTAGTGGAGTTTGGTATTGGGGAAACGCTGCTGCACCTGCTGACCTTTCCAATCGACATGCAGCATTATTACGCGCCCTGGATGCTGCTGATTGTGCTGCTGTTCCGGCCGGGTGTCCGGCGGCTGCTGACCGAGAACCGCTTTATCCTGTTCAATGCGCTGACGTTCTTTGTCAATTTCGTGGTTTACTGGTCCTCGCCCCAGGTGTATGCCCGCTACCTGATTATGTTGCTGCCCTTACTGTTTACGGTATTGGTGTATATCTATTACGAGCGGACATCGGCGGCAGCCTGGCAACGGCGGCTGGTGGAGGGCGTCTGGCTGGCGGCTTCGGTTGTGGTGACGGCAGGCACCTGGGTGGCGATGTTCTTTCCGGAGACGCAGGCTATTGCCGGCCTGTTCTGGAAAGTGCCTATTCTGTTTGTGGTGCTGGGCCTGATTGCCTACCAGTACCTTCGCCAGCCGGCGTTGCGGCTGACGCTGTTTATCGCCTTTATGCTGGTGGTGCGCATCGGCTTCAACTGGCTGGTGATTCCGCCCCGGCTGGCTCACCGGCAACTGTACAAAGATACCTCCGAACAGGCCGCCCGGCTGACGCTGGATGCCAATGGCCGCCCGCTGCCTCTGTTCGGCTATAAGCATACCATTGGAGACGATGGGGCTACGGATGTAAACAGTTTTCACATCGAAGCGGTACGGGGAGAGATTCTTGGCGTAACAGACCGCAAAATTCCGGGCGCGTATTACATCGCCGACTCGACCAGTCTTGTGGGGGAGCAGTATGAGGTGATAGGCGATATTCTGCTGTTTGACGGACACCAGGCCAAAATCGTTCGTTTTTCAAATTAGGGGCTTTGTACCCGATTTCTGGTGGCTCGTCACATTTTTGTATAAACGGTCAACCTGGTTTACTTCTTTTGGCTTAACTTTAGCATCAACAATACACTGGATCATCGATGAATAACGTGTATGTTTCTGTAGTTGTCTGTGTCTACAACGAGGCTGGCAACATATACCCCATGGTCGAGCAGGTAAGCCGGGCACTGGTTGGGTATGATTACGAACTTATCTACGTCAACGACGGCTCTACCGACCAGACTCTCGCCGAGCTTAAAACCATTCTGCACGACCGGCTGGTCATTCTCGACTTACAGAAGAACTACGGCCAGAGCCTCGCGCTGGCAGCCGGGATTGAAGCTGCTAAGGGAGACTTCATCGTCACCATGGACGGTGATTTGCAGAACGATCCTGCCGATATTTCCCGTATGCTCAAACTGGCCGAAGACGGCGATTATGACCTGGTGGCGGGTATCCGCGCCAACCGGCAGGATGGCGCGTTGCTGCGAAAACTGCCCAGCCGGCTGGCTAACGCCCTCATTCGCTGGTCTACCGACGTGCATATGAAGGATTACGGCTGCGCCCTGAAGGTATTTCGAGCCGATCTGGCCAAAAATCTCGGATTATATGGTGAGCTGCACCGCTTCATTCCGGTGCTGGCTCATCTGGAAGGGGCGCGGGTTACGCAGGTGGATGTGCAGCACCACCCACGCCGGATCGGCCAGTCGAAATACGGATTAGGCCGGACGCTGAAAGTAGTCAGCGATCTGATCCTGATGCTGTTTATGAAAAAATATCTCCGCAAACCCATGCATCTGTTCGGCAACTGGGGGCTGCTGTCGCTGCTGGTCGGGTTGGGGGTCAATGCCTACCTCCTGGTGCTGAAACTGGCGGGGCAGGAGATCTGGGGCAAGCCATTGCTGATCCTGGGCATGATGCTCGTGCTGGCGGGTATCCAGCTCATTTCATTTGGTATCATGGCCGAACTCCAGATGCGGACGTATTACGAGTCGCAGGAGAAAAAGCCTTATAAAGTCCGCCGGGTATACCGGCCATCTGTACCCGTTGCTGCCTGATATGCCAAAACTATCGGGCTATGTAAAAGCGCTCCTGAAACTGGGCGTTACCGCACTGGCATTCTGGCTGGTGTTCCGCAAACTGGATGTGCAGCAACTGGGGGCCGTCCTGAGCCGCGTTCAAATGGGGTGGCTGGTTGTGGCTACCGGTCTGTTCATTGCGTCGAAAGTTTTGTCGGCCATGCGGCTGCGGGTATTGTTTGAAGCCGGTGGCTTGCCGTTGTCGACGGGTTTTAACCTGCGGTTGTACTGGCTGGGAATGTTTTACAACCTGTTTTTGCCGGGCGGTATCGGGGGCGATGGGTATAAAGTGTATTACCTCAACCGGGAAACCGGCGTGGGCGTAAAACCGCTGCTCACGGCTACGCTGCTCGATCGGCTCATCGGTCTGGTACCAGTATTGTCGCTGACCCTGTTGCTGGGTGGGCTCGTCTTCTCAGGCTATATGCCCGGATTGGCAGTACCCGCCATAAAGTTTAGGGGTATATCAATAGCTGGCCTGGTTGGAATAGTGGGCTTTGTTACCGTTCAATCATTAGCTCATTGGGTGATGCGCAGGTTTTTCCAACGTTTTTCACCCAAACTGAATCTGCTTATTACCCAGTCGCTGGGGGTGCAGGTGTTGCAGTGTCTGTGTGTCTGGGCGTTGTGGGGAGCTATTGAATCGGATGGGCCGGTGCTTGCCTATCAACTGGTATTCCTGATTTCGTCGGTGGTGGCAGCTTTGCCGCTGACATTGGGCGGAGCCGGGGCGCGGGAACTGACTTTTCTGGCCGGAGCGCAGTATTTTGGCTTACCGGTCGATGGGGCAGTGGCAATCAGCTTTTTGTTTTACGGAATAACGGCCCTGGTATCGCTGGCCGGAGGCTATTACAGTTGGAAATCACCTTTACACCACCACACTTACCATGAAAATACTTCTCACCGGCGGGGCTGGCTTCATCGGCTCCCATCTGACTAAAGAACTGCTTGAGCAAGGCCACGCGGTCATCTGCCTCGACAATCTGGATACCTATTACGATCCAAAAATAAAGCGGCAAAATATCCGCCAATTCTCGGCTGATCCCAACTACCTGTTTATTGAAGGGGATATTCGCGACCGGACACTGCTCGATGCGTTGTTCCGGCTGTATGGCTGTGACACGGTGGTTCACCTGGCTGCCCGGGCGGGGGTGCGGCCGTCGGTGGAGAACCCGGCCCTGTATTTCGATGTGAACGTCAACGGCACCCTGTCCATTCTGGAAGCGATGCGGCAGGCAGGTGTCCGGCGGATGGTGATGGCGTCGTCGTCGTCGGTGTACGGCGATGCGGAGCGGGTTCCGTTTACCGAGTCTGACGCCTGTGACCGGCCCTTGTCGCCTTATGCCGCTTCCAAACGTTCTGCTGAGTTGCTGGCGCATACCTACCATCACCTGTACGGGTTCGACATATCGTGCCTGCGGTTCTTTACCGTGTATGGTCCTGGTCAGCGCCCCGAAATGGCTATCAGTCAGTTTACCGAGCGCGTATTGAACGGCCTGCCCATTACCCTCTTCGGCGACGGCACCACCGCCCGCGATTATACCTATATCGACGATATTACCCACGGTATTCTGAAGGCCATTGACCATCTGAACGGCTATGCCGTGCTGAACATCGGCGGTTCTGACCCTATATCGCTGCGGGACCTTGTTTCTCTGATCGAAAAAGCCACCGGTGAGACGGCCCTCATTGACTGGCAACCCATGCAGCCGGGGGACGTAGAACGTACCTACGCTGATGTAAGCCTGGCCCGTAAACAAATCGGTTATATGCCGTCCGTTCGCATTGATGAAGGTATCCTGAAATTTGTGAACTGGTATAAGCTTAAACACGAACTGGTAACGGCATAAGAAAAACCCGGATGTAGTTGACTGAGGTTTTACTGCGGTTTTTGCTTCAACTGGTTCAGCGTGTAATAAAGCATCCGGTTGCAAATACGTTTGCCGGCGGAGCGCAGGTCACCCAGCATCAGCTCATATACATGGTTCGGCTTTAGCTCATTCAGCGTCAGCGATACGGATTTGCGGTCGGGCGACAGGGTTACGGCCGTGACGGGTACCGGCTGGCTGTCGGTTTCGGGTGAGCCGTAGCTGGCGTGGTACTTATAATAAAACCGTCGGAACTGGTAGTTGGTAAGGGCTTTGGCAGAGGCCTCGTCCAGCGGTTGTGTAAAGGTGAGCTCGAAGCCGGTGGGGGTGAGGTGCATGGCCATGACATCGAGCAGGGTGCCTCCTTTATATACCAGTCGCTGAATACCCCGGTCGCCTGCCCAGCCGTGGTCGGTCTGACCAAGCCATAGGCTGCCGTCCGGCGCAAAGACGAGCCGGTTGTTGCCTTTCCGGAGACCGGCATTGTCAAAGAACGGAATGGCGGCCCCCTGCAACTGCCCGTTTACCTCGTCGGGCAGAATCCGGAGCAGCCGGGAAAAGTCCATTTCACCCACCAGCATCTGCCCGGCAAACGGCCCGAAACGTCCACCCGTGTTATCGACTACAATCTGCGTGGGCGAATGCGCCAAGCGCTGGTGCGGAAACGCAATCATCTCCCGCACCCGCATACTGTCGAGCGTCGCAGGGGGCAGTGTCGTCGGATCAACGTCGGGAAATCCTTCCTTCCAGACCAGACTGGGCGGGTGGCCGTAAAATTTTCCCTGTTCGACATGGTAGAGCTTGCTGGTACCGAGCCAGTCGCCCTGGTTGTCGGTCACAAACAGCCGGTCTTTCGCATCGATGAACATTCCGTTTGGTGAGCGAAACCCGCAGGCGAAGGGGAGCAATTTACCATCAGGCGTAAGCCGCATGATCCAGCCCCGGTACGGCACACAGGAATACATCTTGCCCTGCCGCCCAAGCGGTTCATACCGGCCCCGGAGTTCGTCCCGGATACCGGCCCCGCTGGAAGCCGCGTTCAGGCCGATGTACAGATTACCCTGTTTGTCGCGCACCGGCCCAAAGGCGAACTCGTGGTAGTTGCCTGAGAGGCCAAACTGGTCGGTTACGGTTTCGTATACATCGGCAACCCCATCGCCGTCGGTATCTTTCAGGCGGGTGAGTTCGGGCCGCTGCATGATCAGCAACTCGCGGTTGCTGATGACCAGAATGCCCAGCGGGTCGTGCAGCCCTTCGGCGAAGAGTTTCCAGGTTTTTGTCTTTGGGGTATACATCATAACCTCGCCCCGGTGGAAGCAGGCGATCAGTCGTCCATCGGGCAGAAAAGCCATTGCCCCAGTCTCGGCTGTCAGCCCGGCGGGCATGGGTATGGTCTGCACTTCGTAATAGTCGGTGATGGTATCGGCTACCACGGGCTTAGTCTGGCCCATGCTCACCATGGCCGACAAACTCACGAACAGAACTACCAGAAAAAGAGGCTTAGTCATGGCTAAGGAGTTAAAGAGCCGTCATGGTTAGGGTAAACTGCCGGGTACCGGGCGGAAGAATTAGCTTGTTACCTGCCAGCTTTCCGACGGAAGCTTTATACCGCATGCCATCATTGGTGCCGGTCAGGAAGGTAAGCGCCTGCTGTGACGGGCTGAGCGTAAACTGGCGTACAAACCCCCGTCCATTCACAACGGGCCGAATCAGCTCCCGCACGTCAATATCCCCGACCCTGTACCGGAACTCCGGGTAGCGGCTGACCAGCCGATAGCCCAGAAAGCGGGGCTCCGGAACTGTGTCGCTGCTGCCGATGCGCCAGGGGAAACCGGTCTTTTCCCGGTAAAAAATCTCACCGACTACTTTGGTCAGTAATTGTCCCTTGCCCGACCAATGCTCGTTGTTGTCCACAAACCCGCCCGACCACGCATACCGCAGCCGGCAACTGCCGGCATCCCAGCAATACGACTGCTGCGGCCCACCGTTCACAGCCGGTAACCCCACGGCAATGGCCGCCGGACCACAGTCGGGCATAAATGTCCGGTACATCGCCGGGAACGTCAGCGCATACGGGTGTGCGGGGGCCGTAGTATGGCTGGCATGGGCGTTGGGTGCGGCATTGGGCAGGTTGGGGTCACGGTCTGCGGGCGGCAGCCGCTTTGGGTCGCGGGTGACGTACAGCATACCGTACATGACGTAGCCGTGGCCGGGATAGGTGCAGACAAACGGATACTCGCCATCGGTAAGCTTTATGGTCAAGGTGTCGGCATGGCCCGGCTCTACAATGCGCGTATGGGCCAGCACTTCGTCCATGTTGGGTACGTAATGCTGCTGAGCGCCTTTATCGCCGAGGGCCAGCGCAAACTCAACCACCCGCAAGCGCGAGTTTGGCTTGGTGATGACCAGGTTATGGGCCATGTCATCGTCGTTCTTCAGGATGAGCCGCAGTTGCCTACCCGGTTGGATTACCAGCCGGGGCGGGTCATACTTCAGGCCGGTTACCGCCCGAATAATGATGGTTGTATCAGTTTGGGCCCACGCGGCCGTGGAGAGCAGGCCCAGTAGCAGGATCATCAGCTTTCTTGCCATATACATAAAAGACTATTCTCGGAAAGACTTACCCTAAGCCGGGCGGAAGAGACTATCGGCGGCCTGAATAGGCAGCAGGGTGCCGGTACGAACCTGCTCTTCAACCGAAGCCAGTCGTTCGCGTATGCCGGGCTGATTATAGAAGTGCATCTCCAGTTGCTGCCGGATATAGCTGTGCAGCCACTCGATATTCTGCGCCTGCCTGCGCCGGGTACGGTGGCCGTTTTGGGTAGTCAGCGTTTGGTGTTCCTGAATCGTGTTCCAGACCGATTCAATGCCTTCGCCGGTCAGGGCCGAACAGGTCATCACCGGCGGAAACCAGCCGGTGCCGGTTGGCGGAAACAGGTGGAGCGCGTTCTGGTATTCGACTTTGGCGCGTTTGGCGGCTGCCTGATTGTCGCTGTCGGCCTTTGTAATGGCCAGCGCGTCGGCCAGTTCCATGATGCCGCGTTTCATGCCCTGGAGTTCGTCGCCTGCGCCGGCCAGCATCAGCAGCAGAAAGAAGTCGACCATGCCGTGTACCAGCGTCTCCGACTGCCCCACGCCTACCGTCTCCACCAGAATTACCTCAAAACCGGCCGCTTCGCAAAGGAGCATCGTCTCGCGGGTGCGGTGCGCCACTCCGCCCAAGGAATCGCCGGCGGGCGATGGTCGGATGTACGCCAGCGGATCGACTGAGAGTGTTTCCATGCGCGTCTTGTCGCCCAGTAAACTCCCGCCGGAACGCTGACTGGTGGGGTCTACCGCCAGTACCGCCAGCTTTTTCCCCTGGCCGGTCAGGTGCTTACCAAACGCTTCAATAAATGTGCTCTTCCCAACCCCCGGCACCCCCGTAATGCCTACTCGCACCGACTTCCCCGTATACGGCAGTAACAGCTCCAGCACCTGCCGCGCCAGCGCCTGATCACTGCTCAACCGACTCTCTACCAGCGTAATGGCGCGGCTCAGTACCAGCCGGTCACCGGCCAGAATGCCGGCGATATAGTCAGAAGAGGAGAGACGGGTGCGCATAAGTCAGGGTTTCAGATCCTCCGGCGTCGTAATCTTGATGTTTTCGTAACTGCCTTCAATCAAGGTAATGGGGTAACCGCTGGCTTCGAGAACGCTGGCGCAGTCGGTATAATGAGGCTGCTCGGGTTGGGCGAAGGCGTGGTGCATCCAGTCGAGCCTGAATGTCTGGGGCGTCTGGATCAGGCGGAGCCGGTTACGGTCGAGGGCCCGGCTACTGCCGTCCGGCAACACCTCCCGGACGGAGTCTTTGGCGGCCACGGCAGCCACGGCGGTGCCGGTTTCGGCGGCTATTGCAAAACCGCGTTCGATAAGGTCGGTGGTGATGAACGGGCGGACACCATCGTGTACCGCTACCAGCCCTTCAGCGGTTTTGATCGCTTGCAGGCCGTTACGAACCGATTGAAAACGGGTAGTTCCCCCGGTGACGGTTTGAATAGGCGGGTAAAAATCGTGCTTTTCGCAGAGGGCCGTCCATGTATCTATGTCACGGGCCGGCAATACCAGAATGATATGAAGCGAAGCATGGCTTTCCTCCTGATAGGCGAGAAAGCGTTCGAGGGTATGCTGAAGAATGGGTTTATCGCCAATGGGCAGGAACTGTTTCGGTACGTCGGATTTCATCCGGCTGCCGCTGCCCCCGGCAACGATAATCACGAATTTGGCGGAAAGGCGATAGTCAATAGTCATTAGTAGTATGAGGTAGGCGACCAGCAAAAATACTAACGACTATTGACTAACAACCCAACACTAGATGATTAACATGGCGTCTCCGTAGCTGAAGAACCGGTATTTTTCTTTTATAGCCGATTCGTACGCTTTCATCACCAGATCGTAGCCGCCAAAGGCACTGGTCATCATGATCAGGATAGACTCCGGCAGGTGGAAATTGGTCAGCAGGGAATTCGCAATTTTAAATTCGTAAGGAGGGAAAATGAATTTATCGGTCCAGCCTTCTACTGGCTTTAGCCGGCTGTTAGCCGATACCGACGATTCCAGGGCTTTGAGGGAAGTGGTGCCGATGGCGCACACCCGCCGGGTATTGTCCAGGGCCTCATTCACAATCCGGGCGGCATCTTCGGTGATCCGGTAGTTCTCGGAGTCTGTCTTATGCTTGGTCAGATCTTCAACGTCTACCTGCCGGAAGGTGCCGAGTCCGACATGGAGGGTCACCGGCGCAAAATGCACCCCTTTGATCTCCATGCGTTTCATCATGGCTTTGGTGAAGTGCAGACCGGCGGTCGGGGCGGCCACCGCACCAACGTGCTCGGCAAAGACAGTCTGGTACCGGTCGCGGTCGGCGTCTTCGGTTTTGCGTTTGATCTCGCGGGGCAGGGGTGTTTCGCCCAACTCATCAATCGCTTTCATAAACTCCTCGTGGGAGCCGTCGAACAGAAAGCGGATGGTGCGGCCACGGGATGTCGTGTTGTCGATGACTTCCGCCACCAGATCGCTATCCCCGAAGTAAAGCTTGTTGCCCACGCGGATTTTACGCGCCGGGTCAACCAGCACATCCCAGAGTTTCATCTCGCGGTTGAGTTCCCGCAGGAGGAAAACTTCAATTTTGGCCCCGGTTTTTTCTTTGTTGCCGTACAGCCGGGCCGGAAATACTTTTGTATTGTTGATGACCATTACGTCGCCGTCGTCAAAGTAGTTGAGAATATCGGCGAACATCTTATGCTCAATCTGCTTCGTCTTGCGGTCGACAACCATCAGGCGGGAATCACCGCGCTCGGTTGGATATTTGGCAATGAGACTTTCTGGCAGGTCAAATTTAAATTCTGATAGCTTCATAGCGGATCAGATCGAAGAGAACAATCCCGTTTTTTTAAAGACCGCAAACATACGTAAAAACCCGGAAGATTAGTCATGTTCCGGGTAAGTATTGTGTATATCAGCAAATTTACTACTTATTCGTGGCCGTTGTGTCAATTGGCTTTACGGCTCCTTCCGTGTTTACTTCTTTCCGGTCAACAATGGCAAATTTATCCATCAGTTCTTTGGAAAACTCATTGGCGTAGGCACCCAGCGCCGACATAAATACGCCTTTCATACCATTGGTGGTGGTAATGCCGTATACGGTCATTTCGTCGCCGGGGTCCGAAGTACCTTCAAAGCGATGGAATTCATCAACGTGAAATTCTTCGCTTCTCACTCTCGATTGTGTTTTTACTTCCTCCAGGTGATCCTGCTTCGGAACGAATTCGTGCGTATATCCCCGTTGCCGAAGGTCTTCCATGGCTTCGGTCACCGTTTCAAAATGTTTCATAGCGTTGTTGCGGATATTAAGCTTTCCCTTAACAACTATGCAAGACCTGAATAGTTTGCGCTGACGCTCAATAGTTGGGTCACCACAAACCATGTACGGACCTTTCCCACGAAAAGATAAACAAAAAGGTTACTCATTCATTGTTTATACATCGAATGGCTCTCCCGGTGAGGTTCTGCCAGTTTCGTATCACCAAAACACACATCGTATCATGAAAACACCCCGTTACATGGTTCAAGGCCTTCTGGTCATGGCACTCGGCCTATCTTCCTGCTCCGATCATAACCAGCCGGGCGTAACGCCTGATTTTCCGGAGCGCATCAACTTCACCAGCGCCCGGTTGTACCCTGAGGGCATCGAGTATTCAACCCAGCTCCGGCGCTTTCTGGTCAGTTCCATCACCCAGGGTAAGGTCGGTACCGTTGACGAAAACGGGCAGTACGCCGATCTGCTGACCGACAACCGGCTGATTAGCGCCATCGGTATGGAGATCAGCAACGGCCGGTTGTACGTAGCCAACGGGGATCAGGGCGTGTCGGTGAAAAGTACTCCGCAGACGCGGTTGAAAACGGCCGGGCTGTTTGTCTTTAACCTGGAAACCCGCCAGTTGGAGCAATGGGCGGATCTGGCTGCGCTGCTGCCCGATAATCAGCATTTCGGCAACGATGTGGCCGTTGATGCGCAGGGAAACGCCTACGTAACCGACTCCTTTTCGCCAGTCGTGTATAAAGTTACCAGCGCCGGCCAGCCCAGCATCCTGGCGACTGACCCCCGCTTTGGCGGAGCAGGCTTTAACCTGAACGGGATCGTGTACCATCCCAACGGTTACCTGATCGTCGCCAAGTCGAGCGAAGGTAAACTGTTTAAAATTGACCTGATGAATGGCAATGCTATCTCGGAAGTCACCGGATTTCCGGCGCTGACCGGCGCGGATGGCATGGTATGGGCCAACGGTGATCTGTACGTGGTCAATGGCCGGACCCGTGTAACGCAATTGCGGAGTTCCGATAACTGGAGTACGGCTACCGTTATCAAAACCGATCAGACCGGTTACGCTGATGCTACGACCAATACGGCCGTGAACGGCCAGGTATACACCCTCAACGCCCGCATCAGCGAGGTTGGCGCTGCCGCTCAGGCCAATAACCCCAACCTCTTGCAGGCGAATGAGTACAGCATTCAGCGGTTCCGATAACAAAAGAGGGCCGCACGTGCGGCCCTCTCTGCTTAATCCGGCAGTACCCGGACCATTATATCTTTGTAGAGGACTTTGCTTTTGGGATCGTGGCCCTGTAGGGCAATAGTGCCGCTGCTGAGTCGTTTCTGGGCATTACCACCGGTCGGATTGTAATCGGCCGGCTCGGTAAATTCATTGATCACCTTATCGTTTACTTTGATGGTGACTTTTTTGCCCTGCACGATAATGTGTTCGGTATACCACTCGCCATCTTTGACAAAGACGTCGCGCACATCCTGCACGGCGTAGACGCTGCCCGTTTTCCGCCAGTCGGTATGCGTCTGGTTGACCTGAATCTCGTATCCTTTGTTAGGCCAGCCGGAGGGTTGATAAGCGGTGTGGATAAACATGCCGGAGTTAGCACCGGGCATGGTCATGACCTGCGCCTTCCATTCAAAGTTTTTGAAATTGTGGTTGCCAACCGGTCCTTCGTAGAACAGGTGGGCCCTCGGACCGAACACCACAATGGCACCATCCTGTACGGAGAACGTAGCCGGGCTTTCTTCCGTGACCTTCCAGCCGTTCATCGTTTTCCCGTCGAAGATCCGGACCCAACCATCGCCCTGTTTACCTTGTTTAGAACCAGCGCAGGCCATCACCAGCAGTAGGCCGGCACAGAAAAGAATAATTTTTTTCATATATGGGGTTAGGAATTACATTTACGCGGTAATATTAAGCAACAACCGGCTTAGTTGGTAGGCATTTTGAAGATAAATCATAACGGTATTGTGTTGCGGCCCATTTTATGAACAGAATTAAGCTATTGGCCAGGTGGAGTTTTATCCGAAGCCGGCAGTCCCGATTTTTTCTGGCAGGATTACACGAAAAAATTCTGGAGATACTGAGCTTTGTGGTACCAGGGCTGCTGACAATCGGGGTTGGCATCGTTATTTACGAGTTTGGTTTTAAATCGTTCTGGGGTAACCATTTCTTTATTGACTTCTGGCTGGAGATCATTCTGGGGCTGCTCTCCATAGCCATTGGCGTACGGTTGGTGCTGGAGAGCTTTATTCCCAAAAGCCGGTGGGCGCGAATTTTCAACATAGCCGGCTGGTTATTTCTGCTCTTTCTGACCCTGTATGTGCTGCCGACCAAGGCAGTGCTGGTCAACGTAGATTCCAACCGCTTCCTGTTCTATAAGCTGCTTCTCTATGCCGGTATACTGCTGGGCTTTGTCACGGAAGCCTCGTATTCGCTGCACCGGATTTACTCACGGACGGTTAATCCCGGCCTGCTGTTTATCGGCAGTTTTGTGCTGCTGATTTTCCTGGGGGCCTTTCTGCTGAAGCTGCCCAACGCGACCAACCGGAGCCTGTCTACCCTTGATGCGTTGTTTACGGCAACCAGTGCCGTATGCGTTACCGGTTTGATTGTCGTTGACACGGCTACCCATTTTACAGCATTTGGCCAGGTGATCATTCTGTTACTCATACAACTCGGCGGACTGGGCTTTATGACCTTTGCCGGACTGCTGGCGTATGCCGTTGCGGGGAATGCCTCCATCAAAACGCAACTCGCCTTCAAAGACATCATGAGCAGCCAGCAAATCAACAACATCATGTTCTTTGTGTACCAGGTGGTGTTTGTAACCTTGCTGTTTGAAGGAATTGGAGCGGTGTTTATTTATTTTTCCCTGGACGATGCTTTGTTTGTCCGGCAGCGCGACAAACTCTTTTTCTCTATGTTTCATGCCGTTTCGGCGTTTTGTAATGCCGGTTTCTCTACGTACACCAATGGCTTATACGAATCCGTTATTCGCTTTAATTATACCCTGCAGATGTTTCTGGCGGTGCTGATTATTCTGGGGGGTATGGGCTTCCCAATTGTTTTTAATTTGTACCGCTACACCCGAATTAAACTGTCCAATGTGTACTGGCGCGTAACGGGTAACCCCAAGCGGGCGTATTTTCCCAGTCTGATTTCGCTTAATTCCAGACTGGCCCTGGTGGTCAGCATTATTTTGTTGCTGATCGGCTTTATGGCGTACCTGGTGTTCGAGCAGTCGGCTACGCTGCTTCAGCACCCAACCTGGGGCGGTAAGCTGGTAACGAGTTTTTTTGGTAGTGTGACACCCCGGACGGCGGGCTTCAATACGGTAGACCTGACGCAGATGACGCTACCGACCATTATGTTTTACCTGCTGCTGATGTGGATAGGCGCGTCGCCGGGCTCTACCGGTGGTGGTATCAAAACGACTACCGCCGGTCTGGCGGTACTAAACATGGTAGCGGTGATACGGGGTAAGGAGCGCACCGATTTCTTTCGCTCCGAAATATCGCATCAGTCGGTGCGCCGGGCGTTTGCCATTATTATGTCGTCCTTACTGTATATCGGATTTGCGGTATTTGTTATTTCCATCAACGATAGCGGTAAAGGGCTGATTGCTATAGCCTTTGAGGTGTTCTCGGCGTTTAGTACCGTCGGGCTGTCACTGGGCATTACGGCCAATTTGACCCTGATTAGCAAGGTTATGCTCATGCTGACGATGTTTGTCGGCCGGGTAGGCATGCTCACATTATTAGTCGCATTTATCCGGCAGAGCAAGCAACTGCACTACCGTTATCCGAAAGAAGAGATCGCGTTCTAACCCGAAGAGTTATGAAATTTATTGTTTTTGGTTTGGGGAATTTTGGGGCTTCGCTGGCCGAGCAACTGGTGCGGCTGGGGCACGAAGTAATTGGGGTTGACCAGCGTCTGGAGGCTGTAGACCGGTATAAGCACAGCATTACCCACGCCATTGCGCTGGACTCAACTACCAAAGAAGCCGTTGAACAGCTACCGGTAAAGGATGTTGATGCCGCTATCGTAGCGATCGGCGAGAATGAGGGCGCTACCATCATGACCACGGCCTTGCTTAAACAGATGGGTATTGAGCGGATCATCTGCCGGGTAACATCTCCGCTGCAAAAAATTGTGCTGGAAGCCATGAACATCCAGGAGTTTGCCTATCCCGAAGCCTCAGCGGCCGAGCGCCTAGCCTTAAAACTGGATTTGCCGGGCGTGGTCGATTCGTTTCAGATCAATACCGACTATCGACTGCTGGAGGTGGGTGTGCCGAATCGCTACGTGGGTCGATCAATAACCCAGCTTGATCTGGCCAACCGTTACCGGCTGGTGCTGGTTACCATTCTGAAACGGATAAACCGCCGGGGTGTTTTCGGCAATGACAACAGCGATTTGCAGGTAGTGGGCATTGTGCCGCCCGAGACCATTCTGCAGAGTGGCGACATTCTGCTGCTATTCGGTGCACCCCGTGATCTGGAAGATTTTATTGAAGGGTAGCGCGTGTTCACACCTGAAATTCAATCGTGCTCCAGCGTTCGGGTAGATGAGTGTCATAAATGCCGTGCGGGGTCATGACCATGGCCGGGTGCGGCTGAACTTCTGTGCCTGAAACAGTCAGTTTCTGAAAGCGGCCCAGAAACATCCGCCAGCGATCGCCGGGCTGAGGTGGTAATGAACGGCCGTTGGCCAGCCAGGTCAGACTCTGCCACGGAATAGCAAGCTCCAAACACCAGCCCCGGTCAATATCGCTGTTGTCGTTCAGCGTACCGTCTACCCGAACCGCCGTTTGCAGACCCGGCATATCGTAATTCAGGAAAGCCCAGCGTACCCCGCGCGGGTGGGTGCCGTACCAGAATGAGGCTCCGCTGCGGTCATAGTCTCCCCCAAACGTCAGCGCCTGTGGCTGATGCACATCGAAAAGCGGTACATCAAACCGGCCACCCCGCCGATAGGCATCGCGCCAGATGAAAAAGACTTCGTAGATGGTGTTGCGGGCGTTTACCTCTAACTCGTAGTAACAATCGCCCCCGTCGATGAACAACTCCAGATCACTCTCCAGAAATATGATGGAGTCGCGCTCGGTCTGTTGGGCTTCTACGTAAGGTTCTTCAGCATAGAAGGCAATGTATAGGTGCGTGTCGTTCCAAAGAATGGCGGCACGGGTATCGTACAGGCCCGGTGCGCCGGTGACCATATCCACAAAGCGATGGCTCCAGGTCGCTGCCTGCCAGACTGGTTTGGTCAAGTCGCCGTTGATCTCCAGCGTTTCGCTGATCTTGCGGGCGGTATAAGAAGTTAAATCCATGGGTTTTGTGAGGCTACCTCCCTAAGATCTTCTGCGCATTGGTCCGGTACAGTTTGCGGAGCACGTTGGCATCCAGGCCAAACCCGTGCAGCGGCCAATGATAATTGAACCGGTCAAAGTCGTAGAAATGCTCATCCGCAGTCTCCAAAATACGGAAGGTAGTTGCGTACATGCCGGCGCTGGTGCCCATATCGGTGCCGTAAACCAGCCGGTTCTGGTACTTCTTGAAAAAGGCATTCATGAAGCGGGGAATGGGTGCGGTTTCCCCATACCGGGCCGAGATGTCGGCGTAGAGGTTCGGGTATTTGTCAAACAGTTCGCCCAGTATGTTGAGATTGTGTTCGCAGTTGGCGAAGTGACAGGCGATAAAGGTTGTTTTGGGGTTATCCCGGACGGCGTTTTCCAGCGTTTTTATCAGTTCGGCATGGCCCAGCAGCCCTTCCTTCGTTTTGTCGATCCGCCATTTATACGCATTCATCAGTCCATCATTGGTGGAGTCCATGGTTTCATACATCCAGTAGGGCTCGGCTACGTGGATGCTGATGGGCATGTTCAGTTCTGCGCATTTTTGCAGCAGCGGCTTCAGGCGGGCATCGTCGATGTGCAGGCCGTAACCGGGTGTGGGTTTGGAGTAAAATTCGCCCAGCCCTTTATCGCCCAGTTCACCCACACCGCGGGCCCCGGCGCGGTAGCAGCGTTCCAGTTCCTTAACGGCTTTTTCGGCCCAGCCCGGCTGATCTTTACCGGTATAATCGAAGCCGCACCACACGGCAAACCGACCGGGGTATTTGCCGTACAGTGCAATCAGGGAGTCTAATCGTTTGCCGGTCGAATACGACAGAATAATGGATTTCTCGATACCCGCCTGATCCATGGTTTTCACCCACTGCGCCAGTTGCTGCTCCGTCTGGGCGTAGGGGTGTGTATGCATATCAATGACCGGGTACTTCGCCTTCGTGACGGTAGTGACCGGAACATTATAGATCGATTTAGGCCGGTAGTTTTTCAGCAGCAGCGTTTCGGGGCTCTGAGCGTGGCAGATAACGAAAGTAGTCAGCAGAGCGCTAAGGGTAAAGGTGAACTTTACTAACATAGTGG
This sequence comes from Nibrella saemangeumensis, assembly GCF_039541915.1. Classification (NCBI taxonomy): domain Bacteria; kingdom Pseudomonadati; phylum Bacteroidota; class Cytophagia; order Cytophagales; family Spirosomataceae; genus Nibrella; species Nibrella saemangeumensis. The sequence continues at coordinate 41,762 of NZ_BAABHD010000080.1, read as the reverse complement.
GTGGGTTGGGGACCGGTTTAAGGTAGCGTTTACCTGTTAATTCCGTACGAAAGGTTTGTTCTTTTTGGGCTGCACTGTGCAGAAATAGCAGGGAAACCGTATCCTGGCTATTTCTGCGTTGTATATTTCTGCAACACCTTTTTAAAATAACGTCCCTGCCGGGTGGGGGTGTAATTCCAGTCGCTGAACAGCATGGGTGCCCACTGTGGATCGAATACCCAGACGACGTACGAGATACCGTTGTCGTCGCAGTATTTGGTGATAGCGTCGCCGTAAGACTCGTCGCTGATGACAGGGACATGCGCCCCTCGTTCGTCGGGGCCGCAGAAGCCGATTTCCGTTAAGATCAGCGGGTACTTTTTCGCGACAAAGCCCCAATCAGCGGTCCACTTATCTTCCCAGGGCTTTTCGCGCTTCATGGGGTAGGGGTGACTCACATACGCGATACCTTCTGCCTCAATTGGATTCTGGGCTACCTCACGCAGATCGTACGCCCAGTTGAAGCCAGCCACCAGCGGAATGGCTTTGGAGCCGTTGGCCCGAATGATGGTAATGGCTTCTTCCATCATTTTCTTCCATTCCGCCCAGCTACAGGTACCGATTTTGCCGCCCATTACGGTGGGTTCGTTGAATAATTCAAAGAAGGCAACGGTGGTGTTTCCCTTGTAATGGTCAGACATGGTGCGCCAGAATTCGTATGTTTCTTTTAGGGTAGTTTCGTACATGGGGCTCTGGTACATTTCGTTTTTGAGATTACCGATGCTGTGCCAGTCGATGATTACATACATGTCCAGTTCACCCGCCCACGCCACGCCTTTGTCGAGCAGCTGGAGGTACTGGTCTTTGCCCCGGCTGCGCCAGGCGTTTGGATGCACCGGAAACCGGACAATGGTAGCGCCCCAGCGTTTCATCTCTTCAAAATAGGATTTATCCCAATGACCACTTTTCTCCAGTTTGTCCGGGTCACTGGTGTTCAGGCCCCGGAAGACCATCGTTTTGCCCTCGGCCGTAACAAATTTGTTGCCCTGCACCGAAAGTTGGCTCAACCTGGCCGGCGTCTGCGCCGGAGACTGTACGGAAAGAAACAGGGCGGCAATAAATAATGACAATGTGTGCTTCATTGGATTCGGTTAAGTACTGGACCCCGGCCCGGTATCCATACAAATTAGTTATCAGAGAAAATGCTTTAGCCGTTAGCGCGGCTCAGACACCGGGACGGGGGCCGTTACATGGCCTCCACCGCCTTCAGCAGCCTGCTCAGCAGGTCACGGCGTTTCGGCTGGTAACTGTCCGGGAAGTGACTGAGCAAAACAGGCAGCAGCTCGCGTTGCAGCGCAATTTTAGTTAAAATCTGTAAGTCTTTTTCGATTCGCCCTTCCAAAACAAACTGCCCGAAGCCAACGGCTATCACCGCATTATCCTGCTCAATCAACGGCCCGGCACCGGAGGGGCCTTGCGTGATATACGCCGAGAGTTCATCCAGCGTAACCGTTGTCAGATCAAAAGCCGGGTAGTTCCAGTTCGCAATCAGTTGGTTCAGGTACAGCACCGGACTGTCGTTAGGATTAGCCGGTCGCCACTGCCGGAATCCGCTGAAGGCAGCGGCTCCTTCCTCATTGCCGAAGGGAGCCGATTTTTCAGTGGCACTCCAGAAAAATGCTTCGCTCAAAAGAGCTTTGGCCTTCGGATGAGCCCGGTCAGGTGATAATGCGACGCTTTCCTGCTGCCGGTTAGCGGCATTGGGTTTAACCGCCACACGATCTGCTGGCGATTGCCCATTACTTGGCGAATACATGAAGCAGTTTGTGACAAGCAGGATCGTAGCGGGCCATTTCATTGTTGAAGAAAGTAAAAAGGGAGCTTTTCCTACCACATGGGCAGTGGAACATCGTCAGTCGACAGGAGATTTTGCCGGAACTTTGCTTTTCTATTCCAGACAGGTTTCCGTACTTTTGATAATAAACCTGACCTAATAACCCCCTTATCATGAAAGACTTTCTGCAACGCCGGTCCTTCCTTAAAGTTTCTGCCCTGCTGGGCTCGGCCCTCGGTATACCCTCTATATCTCAGGCCAAAACGACCATCGAAGAGCAAATAGAACGCTTAGCCGAAGTACCCAAAGCACAGGGTAAATCGGTTATCGGTTTGCGCGCTGCTCCGATCCCACAGGTTCGCATTGGCTTTATCGGCGTCGGTAACCGCGGCACTGGTCATGTAAAACTGGTACATGCCTGCGGTAACAAAGCCAAAATTGTGGCAGTGTCCGACATCCGTGAAAACTTTGCCAACAAAACAAAGACCTGGCTGGAGAGCAAAGGCGTAAAAGATGTCGCCTATTATTCGGGTAAGGCTGATGCCTGGAAGGAGATGGTGAAGCGGGATGATATTGACCTGGTCATCATCTCTACGCCCTGGGAGGACCATGTGCCGATGGCGGTTTATACCATGCAGCAGGGTAAGCATGCCGCCCTTGAAGTACCGGCAGCTTATACCATTGAGGATTGCTGGAAAATGGTTAATACTGCTGAGCAGACCCAGCGCAACTGCATCATGCTGGAGAACGTCTGCTACGGCGACGAAGAACTCTGGCTGCTGAATATGGCGCACCAGGGGGTATTTGGAACGTTGACGTATGCCGAGTGCGGCTACATTCATGACCTTCGCGATCAGTTATTGAGCAAGGATGGCTACTATAACATGTGGCGTATCCGGCATAATCAGAAGCGCGACGGTAATCTGTACCCGACCCACGGGCTCGGTCCCGTTGCCCAGTACATGGACATTGACCGGGGTGACCGGTTCAACTATCTAGTGTCTATGAGCTCGCCCGAGGCCAGCCTGAGCGAAGACTCTGGCGTACTCACCGACCCCTCAAACGAATTTCATAACAAGAAGGGGTTTAAGCACGGCGACATGAACAATACGCTGATTAAAACCCAACTCGGTCGTACCATCCTGTTGCAACACGATGTGGTGACGGCCCGGCCCTACAACCGGATCAATATGCTGGCCGGGACGAAGGCGTTTCACGTCGGCTACCCCAGCCGGATGACGGTAAAGGGAAAAGACAGCCATAAGTTTTTGAAAGACGACGAGTATAAAGCGTTAAAGGAGCAATACAAGCACCCGATCTGGGCCAAAATGAAGGAAGAAATTGAGCGCAACGGCGGTCATGGCGGTATGGACTTTGTGATGCTATACCGGATGATCGACTGCTTCAACCGCGGTTTGCCGCTCGATATGGACGTGTACGATGCAGCCTCGTGGTCGGCGGTCACGCCCTTGTCGGAGTTATCGATCAAGGGCGGTAGTGCACCGGTCAAATTCCCTGATTTCACTCGCGGGCGCTGGAAAGAAAGCCGGCAGTTGGGTATGCTGGCGCAGTTGTAAGGGTTTCAGAATACGTAAACGCCAAAGGCCGCAATACTGCGGCCTTTGGCGTTGAAGAACGTTGGCTGAATTTATTCCCTTCGAATGGCTTCGACCGGGTCCAGTCGGGAGGCTCGCAGGGCAGGGTAGGTGCCGAAGATGATTCCTACCAGTACGGCAACAATGGATATAATGAACAGGGTATTCCAGGTATAAGCCGCCTGAAACGGTACATTCGTCAGGGCTTTGACAATGGGTATGATGATCAATGTGCCGAGGATGCCCAGCACCAGACCCAGAAAACTGCCGAAGGTAGAGATGGTCACCGACTCAGAGAGAAATTGTAGTAGGATATCGCGCCGTTTGGCTCCCATAGCTTTCCGGACGCCGATTTCGGAAGTGCGTTCGGTCACGGAAATCAGCAGCACGTTCATAACGCCAATACCGCCAACCAGCACCGAAATGCCGACAATCAATCCCATAATCACCCGGAACAGCAGGAATCCTTTTGCCGCCTGACTCACCCGCTGCTCGTTACTGATCACCTTGAGATCGGACGGATGTTTGCTCAGATTTTGCTTCAGCCAGTTTTCAATTTGAGTTTTTAGCACCGGGACATCTTCTACGTGACTGGCCTCTATTACGGCCATGGGTAGTTCCGCCTTCAGGTCGGGTTCAGGAAACAGCGTAATGGGCACAACCATGGTGGCCATTTTATTGTCCTTATCCTCCATTATGCCCACCACACGGAGCTGGTGACCTTTCCAGGGAATAGATTTACCGATCGCCTGCTCAACCGGTTGACCAGTCACAAGTTGCTTCGCCAGTTTCGGATTAATCAGCGCGACGGGATGCTGTTGAGCCACATCGGCTGGCGTAAGGGACCGGCCATAGGTCATCGTCAGATCAGCGCTAACGGGCGATATAGCCCCGTGAGTCATGACGCCAACCCGGCTGCGCTGCGCATCAAGTTGAATTTCGGTCGACTGTCTGACAAACAGGTAGGTCTTGGCTGGCCGGGTAAGGGTAGCTTTAAGCCTGCTAAAATTTGTGTAGTCAAGTATAGCAAACGTGTCTTTTTTCAGCCGGACATCATTAACCACCTTATATGGGTCTGACTGAATCAGCAGAGAGTTAATCGTGGTCGTTTTGGTAATCTGCTCCTGGGCATATTTCTCCATCCCGTCGATCATCGACAGAATAGCCACCAAAGCCGCCACGCCAATCACAATGCCCAGTATGGACAGCAGCGTATGGAACAGCCGCGACCGAACGTTCTGCAACGCCAGCGAGAAGGAGAGGAGCAGGTTTTTTATCATGATAGATTATATACGATAAGGTTTCTACCTTAACCGGTTCTCTTTCCATTTACTTCGCTGCTGGGCAACGGTAGCCGTTGAACCATTAGTTTTTGGCTTTTGCTGCTGCATCAGGTAGGCGGCCAGTACGGCGGCCAATTCAGATTCGTCTGTATTTTCTGGTGTTTGTAGGACCTCCGGCGTGAAATAGTGGTTGACGAAGTGAGTGTCGAACTGACCCGAGCGGAAGGCCTCATGCTCCATTACGAAGCGGCAGAAGGGTAGGGTTGTCTGTACACCCGTGATCTGGTATTCGTCAATGGCGCGAATCATTTTGTCAATAGCCTCTTCGCGGGTGTTGCCGTAGGTGATGAGTTTAGCAATCATCGGGTCGTAATAGATCGGGATATCCATACCCTGCTCAAAGCCATCATCCACGCGAACGCCGTTGCCCTGTGGCCGCACGTAGGTCTGCAGCGTACCCACATCGGGCAGGAAGTTGTTGGTAGGGTCTTCGGCGTAAACCCGGACTTCCACAGCGTGGCCTTTGATCTGTAAATCGGCCTGGTTGATCGCCAGCGGTTTGCCTTCGGCGATGTAGATCATCTGTTTGACCAGGTCTACACCCGTAATCTGTTCCGTGACCGGGTGCTCGACCTGAAGCCGGGTGTTCATCTCCAGGAAGTAAAAATTCAATTGGTCGTCGACAATAAACTCCACCGTGCCGGCTCCATAGTAGCCACAGGCGCGGGCTACATCGACGGCGCTACGGCCCATCGCGTCCCGGATCTCCGGCGTCAGCACCGCTGAGGGGGCTTCTTCCACTACTTTCTGGTGACGGCGCTGTACGGAGCACTCCCGCTCAAACAGGTGAATAATGTTGCCGTGCTGGTCGCCCAGGACCTGAATTTCGACGTGCCGGGGAGAAGTAACATATTTCTCAATAAAGACGGAACCGTCGCCAAACGCCGACAAAGCTTCGCTGACCGCCCGGTCCATCTGCTCGTCAAAATCGGCTTCGCGCTCGACAATGCGCATGCCCTTACCACCACCACCGGCGCTGGCCTTAATCAAAATCGGGTAGCCGATCTCTGCCGATAGCCTTTTGGCTTCAGTCCGGTCGGTGATGGCGCTGGGCGTACCCGGTACCATAGGTATATTGTAGGCCGCTACGGCGGCTTTGGCGGCCAGTTTACTACCCATAACTTCGATGGACTCGGGGGAGGGGCCGACAAAGATCAGGCCGGCCTCGCGCACCATCCGGGCAAAATTGGCATTCTCCGACAGGAAGCCGTAGCCGGGATGAATGGCATCGACGTTCAGGTTTTTACACACGTCGATGATGGCATCGCCCCGCAGGTACGATTCAGAGGAAGCTGCCGGACCAACGCACACGGCCTCGTCGGCGTAGCGGACATGCAGGGCATGGCGGTCGGCCTCGCTGTAGATCGCTACGGTCTTAATACCCATTTCACGGGCGGTGCGCATAATACGAAGGGCAATTTCACCCCGGTTGGCCACTAAAAGTTTTTTAATGCTTGTCATCGGAAAGGCGGACAAAGTGCGGTAAAAGCCAAAAATAAGGCCCTGACGGCAAATAGCATATTAAGTTTAGGAAATTGAATTTATCAACGTGTTTTTGTGCATGTTGATAAATACTTTATTTTTGCACTAATTGATATAAAATCAAGGTGTATAACCCGTAAAATAGGCTATAAAAGTGGATTTATTTGAGAAACTGCGCGACAACCTGGGGCCGATCGGGTCGTTTTCCCGGGAACTAAATGGTCACCATTATTTTGCCTTTCCGAAGCTGGAAGGTGAAATCGGACCGCATATGCGGTTCCGGGGAAAAGAAATGTTGAACTGGAGCTTGAACAACTACCTGGGGCTGGCCAATCATCCGGAGGTGCGCAAGGTCGATGCCGAAGCTACAGCCCGGTGGGGACTGGCATACCCTATGGGAGCCCGCATGATGTCCGGCAACAGTGATCTGCACGAGCAACTGGAGCGCGAGTTAGCCACTTTTGTTGGTAAAGAAGATTCTTTCCTGCTGAACTACGGCTACCAGGGTGTAATGTCGGCCATTGAGGCTGTGGTTGATCACCGGGACGTAATCGTGTACGATGCCGAGTGCCACGCGTGTCTGATCGATGGGATTCGCCTGCACAAAGCCAAAATGGGTGAATACTACAAGTTCAACCACAACGACATGGCCAGCCTGGAGAAAAACCTCCAGCGGGCGACCAAAAAAGCGGATGAAAAAGGTGGAGGTATCCTGGTGATTACCGAAGGGGTATTTGGTATGTCGGGTAAAATTGGTAGCCTCGACGAGATTGTTAAACTGAAAGAAACCTATAAGTTCCGCCTGCTGGTGGATGACGCCCACGGCTTCGGTACCATGGGTGAGACTGGCGCGGGTGTTGGTGAACTATTGGGATGCCAGGATGGTATCGACCTGTACTTCTCGACCTTCGCCAAGTCGATGGCTGCGATTGGGGCATTCATTGCCGCCGACCACGATGTAATTATGTACCTGAAGTACAACATGCGGTCACAGACCTACGCCAAGGCGTTGCCGATGCCGTATGTGGCGGGTGCCCTAAAGCGGCTGGAACTGATCCGCAATCATCCGGAGCTGCGGGAGAAACTGTGGGAGAATGTTCGGGCGCTGCAGAACGGTTTGCGGGAGCGGGGCTTCAATATTGGTGATACCGTATCGCCGGTAACGCCCGTTTTGCTGCATAGTGAAGGGGGCGTGCCCGAAGCCAGTGCTATGGTTCGTGACCTGCGCGAAAACAAAGGGATTTTCTGTTCAATCGTCGTTTATCCGGTTGTTCCGAGGGATGTTATCATGCTCCGGATCATCCCGACGGCGGCTCATTCGCTCGATGATGTTCAGTATACGCTGGAAGCTTTCACCGAAGTTGCCGGAAAGCTAAAAGATGGATACTACAGGCAGCATGTTGACCTCGCAATCGTTCCTGAGGTAACTTCTTTACATGCCGGAACGGCCGCTGAATAAATGAAGATACATGGGGTTGGATTTTTTGCCTATTTTTTTGACTAACCTATTGCGGTGAATGTCGGAATGCTTATATTTCCGCAGAAAACCGCGTTTTTAGCGGAATTAGGGCATTTTTTCACAATCTAAACCCCATTCGTATCGCTATGACACGCTTTGAGGAAGTAAAAAATCTGGTGATGTCGCTGGAAGGTGATTTCGAGAAGTTCTACGAGAAGAACAATCAGGCCGCCGGCACCAGAGTACGCAAGGGCATGCAAGACCTGAAGACCCTGGCCCAGAATATCCGGTCGGAGGTTCAGGATAAAAAGAACGAAGACGCTAAGGCGTAACGACTGCCCGCCTTGCCCATTCTCAGGCCCGCCGGTTCCCACGGCGGGCCTTTTGTTTTTATAGCTTCTCCCGGTGCATCAGTGTAGCCACTCCACGGGTGGTTACTTTGCCGGTTTGGGCGTCTTTAATCTCGGTAGTCACCTCGGCAGTGTGTTTTTCGGGATTCACAGACTTAACCGTAAAAACCGCTTCATAATCGGTGTCGACGAACATCGGTCGCAGAAACTCCAGCGTCTGCCCCAGATACACCGAACCGTAACCGGGAAATTCGGTACCCAGTACTTTGGTGAAAATGCTGGCTCCCAGCATGCCGTGAATAATCGGGCGTTTGAATGGGGTCTGGCTGGCAAAATCAGCGTCGAGGTGAAGCGGGTTGTTATCGCCGGTTACCCTGGCGAAGTCTTCCACGTCGGCTTGCGAAAACCGGAAAGCATGCCGGTTTACAGCGTGTAACTCAAAAGGTGGCATAAAACGAGTTGAAAGTTCTGTTGATCTGGCGCAAGTTAGTGCATTCGTAACGGCAGGCGGTGTTGCCCACTTACTATTTTTCGGAAAGAAATTGGCAGATTGATTATAGTTTTGTTGTAAGGTGGGCCAGGCAGATTGACCCACTGTTCCTGTTACTGTATGTTCAGAAAGCTCTTTTCACTCGATGCCGATTTAACGCAGCGGGTTTTCGGGTTGGATCTCCTGCGGGCTATCGCCATCCTGATTGTGGTAGAAGCTCACTCCACCATGGCGTTTGGTTCTTATTTTGAGCCAAGCTTTTTCCGGTTCTTTATTCCAAACGGAGTAGAGTTGTTTTTTGTACTCAGCGGCTTTCTCATTGGGGGCATTCTGATCCGTTTGTTCGAGAAGCATCAGCAGATCAACGGCTCCATCATTCTGAACTTCTGGACCCGGCGGTGGTTCCGCACCTTACCGAACTACTACTTTGTTCTGGGTGGTATTGTCATCATCAGCCTCCTGCGGGCGTGGCGAAGTGGCCTGCAGCATACCTTACCGCCCAAAGAAACCCTGGGTCGCTATTTTTTCTTTCTGCAGAACTTCAACCAGCCTATGCCGGGCTTTTTTGGCGAGAGCTGGAGCCTGGCCATTGAAGAGTGGTCGTATCTGGTGCTGCCGGTGCTGCTTTTTCTGTGTTACCGACTGCTGCCCGCCAGCTGGCCCCGGCAGCGGATTGTGCTGACAACGATCCTGCTGGTCATTCTTGGGACCAATCTGTACCGCTTCATCATCGCCCGTCAGGTACCGATCGCTGAGGGTGAAATAAACATTTACTGGATGGTGCTGACGCGCCTGGACGCCATTGCGTATGGCGTACTGGTCGCTTACCTAAGACACTATTATCCGGCGTTCTGGCGGGATCGTGTCCGGCAACGATGGTTGCTGGGCCTGGGCATCATCTGCACCCTGCTGGTTACGTTCACGGCTTCACCGTATGTGCTGGGCTACTACTTCAACTGGGGCATTTATCCGGATTATGTTTTCTATAAGCGTACGTTCTGTTTTCCTCTCACGGGGCTGAGCATGGGTATGCTGTTACCTTATCTGGATAACTGGCGGCAGAGCCGCGGCTGGTTTGCCAAAGGCGTTACCCACATCAGTCTGATTTCGTATTCGATGTACCTGCTCAACCTGACTCCTATTATGGGGCTGGTGATCGAGCGGATAGCAACTACCTCGCTAACGGTAGGCTGGCTGAAGGTCGGACTGTTCTGGCTATTGGTTATCAGCCTATCGACCCTCCTGTTCAAGTATTTCGAAAAGCCGGCTACCGAACTGCGCGACCGACTGACACCCAAAGAGCCGGTCAGTACCCCTGGGGGCGTTGCTGCCGATATACCGGCCTCCAAAGCGGCTTAGCTCGAATGGTCGCTGACGATCACCCAGCGGCCGCTAAGTTTGCGCCAGAGCAGGGTAAACGACCCGCCGGCATCGCCGATCTGCGGTCGGGTCAGGTGCCAGCGGCCAATCACATAAGCCACATTCGGTGCCGGGAAGGTTACTCTTACAATGTCAAACTTCAGCGTTCCCATCGACGCCCGGTCGGGGTAGCGCTTGCGGTAGCTGGCCAGGGTGGCATCGTAGCCGTAGGTAACACCGACCTTCCCGATAAAGGTGAGCGAGTCGGATTTCCAGTAACCTTCCATAAATTTATCCACGTTGCCCGCGTTCCAGTCGCCGGTTTGCCGGTCCAGAATGGCCAGAATGGCTTTACGATCGGCGCTGGTCTGCCCAAACGAAGTCAGGTTAAATAATCCCCACAGCAGCAGGGTCAGTCGTACAATTCTCATTTTATCGCGAACTTTGGGAAAATAAGACCTTAGATACTGGACATTTGACACTAGATTTGTTGAGAAATGTCTACCCGCACGGCGGACCGTGTCTAGTGTCCAATGTCCAGCGTCTCCTCAAATATGAAACAGATTCGGGACTTTTACGAAAAATATAAACCATACATCTTTGCCGACGGTTGGTACTACATATTTATCGTCATTTTCATCATCTTCTTATTTATCTTTTTTTCCTGATTGGCCGCATCTCCAGACTTACTGGTCATTGTAAATCCCTTGTCGGGGACCTTATCGCCGGAGCAGAAAGACCTCCTGATTGATTTTCTGGTGCTACAAGCCAAAGAGGTTGGCTACCTGCCGGAGGTTATTATTACTAAGTATCCCGGTCATGCCACCGAACTGGCTACCGACGCCATTCAGCGCGGTATCCGGCGGATTATTGCCATTGGCGGTGATGGAACCGTCAACGAAACGGCGCAGGCTCTCCGGCATACCGCCACTGCGCTGGGTATTGTGCCAATCGGCTCCGGCAATGGGCTGGCCCGACACTTAGGTATACCGTTAGTGCCGAAGGAAGCCATTCTGAAAGCACTTAACGGCCGCCCCGTCGTCATTGATAGCGGGGAGGTTGAAACGCATCCGTTTTTTTGCACCGCCGGTTTTGGTTTTGAAGCGGTTGTGGCGCATCAGTTTGCCCTCCAGCCGGTGCGGGGCCTGACTACCTACGCCCGGACCGCCTACCAGCAGTTCTGGCAATACAAGCCGGAACCGCTGCTCGTCAACGGCCAGGAAAAAACGCTGTTTTCGCTGACGTTCGCCAATGCAGCCCAGTTCGGAAACAACGCCTGGATCGCTCCCAAAGCCAACATAGCCGATGGTTTGCTGGACCAATGCGAACTACAGTCGTTTCCGCTTCAGGCCCTAGTCGTCCTGTCCTGGCAGTTGTTCAACCGGACCCTCGACCAGTCGGTTTATTATCGTTCGGAACCGGTACGAACGGCCACCATTCAGGGTAAAAACCCATTGCTTCTTCATGCCGATGGAGAGCCGATTACGCTACTGTCAGATACCTGCCAGGTGCGAATTCTGCCGGGTAGTCTGCTGGTGCTGTTATAAGCGCGGGTGGTAAAAAAGCAGGATTGTAGTCTTTACACAAAGAACCCTTTGTATGTCAATGAAGACACTGCTAAAAATCGGTATTTACCTGGTACTAACCGCCGGCGGGTGGTATGCTGCATCGGCGCAATCAGCGTCAACGCGTAAGCCCAACATCATCTTCATCCTGGCCGACGATCTCGGTTATGGGGATCTGGGTTGTTATGGCCAGAAGGTAATTCAAACGCCAAACCTGGACCGCATGGCGCGGGAGGGGATGAGGTTTACGCAGCACTATGCCGGCAGTACCGTATGTGCCCCCTCGCGTAGTGCGCTAATGACAGGGCAGCATACCGGCCATACCCGCATCCGGGGCAATGAGCGGTTCCCGCTGCTGCCGGAAGACAAAACCGTGGCGGAACACCTGAAAGAAGCCGGCTATACCACAGCCCTGATCGGGAAGTGGGGCCTTGGCGAAGAGGGTTCCGTGGGCGTTCCCCGCAGGCAGGGCTTCGACTACTTCTATGGATACCTCAACCAGACCCACGCCCATAATCATTTTACCGACTTCCTGTGGCGCAACGAAGAAAAGGTCCGGCTGGCCAACGAAGTGGTTTACCTGGAAACGGGAGGGGCAAAAGGTATCGGATCGGCCGCGACCAAACGGGTGGAGTGGACGCAGGACCTGTTTACTAAAGAAGCCCTGCAATTTCTCGACCGCGCTAAACAGGCACCGTTCTTCCTGTACCTGAGCTACGTATCGCCCCACGCCAACAATGAACACCGGCTGGCCAGCCAGCACGGAATTGAGGTGCCGGATAACAGCCCCTATACCAACCGTGACTATCCGGAGGTAGAGAAGGCCTTTGCTGCCAGCGTGACCCGGCTGGACAATCATGTGGGACAGGTACTGGCTAAACTGCGGGAGCTGAAACTCGACGACAACACGCTGGTCATCTTCACCAGCGACAACGGCCCCCATGCTGAGGGTGGTAATGATCCTACCTATTTCAACAGCAGCGGTGGCCTGCGCGGTATCAAACGGGATCTGTACGAAGGAGGTATCCGGGTACCGATGATTGCCCGCTGGCCCGGCAAAGTAAAAGCCGGTAGCATAAGCAGCCACGCATCGGCGTTCTGGGACTTTCTGCCCACCGCCTGTAATCTGGCCGGGGTGCAGTCCTCTATCCAGACCGACGGTATTTCATACCTGCCGACGCTATTGGGTAAAGGCAACCAGAAACAGCATCCTTACCTGTACTGGGAGTTTCACGAGCAGGGCCGTAAGCAGGCTGTCCGGCAGGGCAATTACAAGCTGGTCTACCTGCTGAAAGATAATCAGATAGAATTGTACGACTTGAGTCGCGACCCCGCCGAGCAGCACAATATTACCGCTCAAAATCCGGAGGTGGTAAGCCGGCTGAAAAGCCTGATGGAGCAGGCCCGTGTACCGTCGGCCGAGTTTCCGTTTGCTCAATAAACTGTCCCTAAGCTGTTTATGAAGGCTCGCTACACGTTGATTGGCCTGTTGGCCACCGCTGTCTGGCTAACGTCGGGCTGGATACCGGCACCGACCAACCCGGCATCAGCGCCACTTCCGGGGCGACCCAATATCCTGTGGCTATCCTGCGAGGATATGTCACCCCGGCTGGGCTGCTACGGCGACTCCACCGTTCCAACGCCCAACATCGACCGCCTGGCGCGAGAGGGGGTGCGCTACACCAATGTGTTCTGCACCGCCGGCGTATGTGCGCCCAGCCGCAATGCCATGATAACCGGTATGTACCAAACGAGTACCGGTGGCCATAACATGCGGACGCTCTACGATACCTATCCGCAGAAAACGGGTTTGCCTAAAGAGTATTCGGTGGTGATGCCGCCCCAGGTGAAGGCCTTTCCGGAGTACCTGCGGGCGGCTGATTACTACACCACCAACAACGCCAAAACGGATTATCAGTTTGACGCACCGCCTACCGTTTGGGATGAGGTCGGTGCCAAGGCGCACTGGCGAAACCGCACGGGTGAAGCCGCCAGACGGCCGTTTTTTGCCGTTTTCAACAACGTCGTGACGCACGAGTCACAGGTATGGGTGCGCAAAGACCAGCCGCTGCGGGCTGATCCGGCCAAAATCAAGGTGCCGCCGTATTACCCCGACACGAAAACAGTGCGGCAGGATATGGCCCGGTTTTACAGCAACATCCGGGAGATGGATGACTGGGTGGGCGATCTGATGAAGCAACTGGAAGCGGACGGACTCCTGGATAAAACGATTATTTTCTTCTGGTCGGACCACGGCGACGGCCTGCCCTTCATCAAGCGTGAGATTTACGACCGGGGTCTGCGGGTACCGCTGATCGTTCGCTTTCCGGATGGCCGCTTTGCCAATACTACCCGCGATGAGCTCATTTCGATGATCGACCTGGCACCTACGGTGCTGACCGTAGCCGGTGTGGAGCCGCCCCAATACATGCAGGGGCAGGCATTTCTGGAGGCTCAAACGGGTAATCGACCCAAACGCGTTCAACCGCGCCGGTACATCTTTGCCGGGCGTGACCGGTTGGATTCGGAGTACGACCGCGTCCGGACGGTACACGACGGGCGTTACCAGTACATCCGCAATTTCTACCCCGAGCGCCCGCTATACATGGACATCGCCTTTCGGAAGCAGCAGCCCATGATGGCCGAAATGCTCCAGCTACGCGATGCCGGTAAGCTGAATGCCGTTCAGATGAACTGGTTCCGTGCCACCAAGCCCGCCGAAGAGCTATATGACCTTCGGAATGATCCGTATCAACTAACCAACCTGGCAGACAAACCCGCTATGGCCGGCAATCTAAAGCGGCTGCGGAAGGAACTGGATAAATGGCTGGTGGAGAGTAAGGATTTGGGCGGTGTACCCGAGAAAGAATTAGTCCGCCAAATGTGGGACGGGCAGAACAAACCACCCGTTACGGCTGTCCCCCGTATTGCCCGCTCTAGCAGTCAGCTTAGTATCAGTTGCCCAACCGAAGGCGCATCCATCGGCTATAAAGTGTCCGGAGAGGATTCCAACTGGCGGGTATATACGAAGCCTATTTCCGCACCCGCCGGAAAAACCGTAACGGCCATAGCCATGCGGATCGGGTATACGCCCAGTGCAGAGGTGACGTTTACGGATTCACGTGGGACGACACCTGTTCGTTAAATTCTCGGCTAACTGCCGCCACACTACTGGATCAACTGTCCTGATAGCTTATCCTTACGCCAGGAATAATGCATTACGCCTGGACGAACGGCAGCGATTTAAAATATTTTAAGAAAATTAAGGACTAAAATCGATTAAGCACGGCATTAGTATAGTAGGGACTGAGCCTTTCATCAGGAAATACCTGGTATTGCTCTGGTAAGCCTATAATAAACTCAACAAGTACACTGTGCCGTCCGTCTTTTCCCATAGCAATTTATGGTATGCCTTTCGTCAGGGCGACGAAGCGGCATTTCAGCAGATCTATCGGTTGCATGTTCGCGACCTGCTCAATTACGGCTATAAGGTAACCAACGATGTGCCGCTGATTGAAGACAGCATTCATGACCTTTTTATCGAGCTGTGGCAGAGCCGGGCTAACCTCAGTGATACCGATTCCATTAAGTTTTACCTGTTTCGTTCGCTGCGCAACAAGATTACCAAAGTTCGTAACCGGGATTTATTCTATACGGCCTCTGATATTGATACGGTAGATACGCCCACCGACGGGTATAGTATCGAGCGCGACCTGATCGAACACGAGGAAACCGAGCAGATCTACCAGCAATTACGGAAGGGCTACGATCAGCTAACTCCGCGCCAGCAGGAAGCGCTGGACCTCCGTTTTTATCAACATTTTGGCAACGAAGAGATTGCCCAGATTATGGGCGTCAATTACCAGTCCGCCTGCCGGTTTATCTACGCCGGCCTGAAAGCACTTCGCGAAACAGTCCGGACTTCTTAATCAGGATTTACGATCATGAATTACTATCAATATAATGCGGTTGACCTGGCGGCCGACGACTATTTTAAACAATGGGTCTGTTCGCCTACGTCCGAGACGGACGCCTTCTGGCGGGCGTTTCTGAAGGATTACCCCGAACGATACTATGAGGTAGAAGAGGCCCGGCAACTGATCATCGGCCTCCATGAAATTCAGCGGCCTCCTATGCTGATCGATAAGGAGGAAGCAATCTGGAGCCGGATTGAACAAACCCTCATTGAGTCGCGCCCGGCTCCCGAGCCGCGTACGCTGAACTGGCGGCAGACCTGGAAAGTGGCCGCGTCGCTCATCCTGCTGGTGGGTGCCGGGTGGTTCGGCCTTTTTCAGTTGGGCCTTGTTGGGTTTCCCGGAAGCGACCCGGCCCAGGAAGGTAAGTGGATCGAGGTTGTCAACGATGCCAATCACCTCATGCAGGTGCAACTGGCCGATGGGAGCCGCGTTGAATTGAAGAAGGGAGGACACCTCCGTTACCGCGAAGGCTTGGTAGGTACGCAGCGGGAGGTTTTCCTGATCGGCGAAGCCTTTTTCAACGTCCGAAAAAATCCCCAAAGACCCTTTATCGTCTATTCCAGCGGACTGGTGACCAAAGTGCTGGGAACCAGCTTCCGGGTTAATGCCCCCACGGAAGCGCCGACCGTAACGGTAGATGTAAAGACCGGGCGGGTTTCGGTGTATCCGGATCAGCCGAATCAGAGTGGTGACCCGGAGTCGACAGGCATGGTATTGACGCCGAATCAGAAGGCGGTTTACCGGCGGGAAGGCTCTACCCTAAGCAAAACCCTGACCGATGAGCCGCGCCTGCTCAATCCTGCGCAGCCGTTCGATTTTGACGATGCCTCAGCCGGTCACGTTTTTGCGGCTATAGCCCAGGCCTACGGCATCGAAATCATCTTTGACGAAGACGTAATGCAACAGTGTACCCTAACCATGAATCTCGATCACGAGGATTTATTTCAAAAGCTGGATGTCATCTGCAAGGTGCTGGACGCGCACTATAAGGTCATCGATGCACAAATAGTAATTTATAGTAAAGGTTGCTCCAGACCTTAGTAATTCTTATCCCAAACTCTTTAATCCTACACTCTAATGAAAAAAACAGGACACGTTTCAGCCCTGCCGTATCTTATGAGACGCTCGCTGTTACAGGCACTGCTGATGGTGATTTATACGAGTGTCGCACTCGCCTTCGATACCTCAGCCCAGGAGCTACTGAACAAACGGGTAACGTTTCGCTTTGATAACCAGAGCTTACGCCAGGTTCTTAAGGAAATTGAAAACCAGACCGAAATTCGGTTTGCGTTCCGGCCCAGGGAGATTCCGTTTGACCAGAAGATTACCCTGACGGCCGCTAATGAACCGCTGGGCGACGTGCTGACCAAAGTAGTGCGGCCCCTGCGGTTGCGGTACGAAGTTGTCGGCCGGCAGATTGTGCTCAGCCCGGTTCTGCAAGCTCCGAAGGTAGAAGCATCTGCGAAGGTGAGTGTACCGGATAAGGCCCCGATCCAGACTGCCGACGAAATCGTAAGCGGCACCGTGCTGGATGAGTCGGGGCAGGCCATTCCGGGGGTAAACGTGGTTGTAAAAGGCACCAACCGGGGTACCTCAACCGACGCCGAAGGGAAGTTCCGGCTGTCGGTGCCGAACGCAGGCTCCGTCTTGATTTTTTCGTTTCTGGGCTATGAGTCCCGGGAGGTGACAGTCAATAACCAGACAACACTCAGCATAACGCTTAAAACCGACACGAAAACCCTGAATGAGGTGGTTGTAGTGGGGTATGGTACCCAGCGGAAAGCCGACCTGACCGGCGCGGTGGCTACCCTTTCGGCAGACAAGCTTAAAAATAAAGCTGCGGTATCGTATGGCGAAGCGCTGGTGGGGCAGATGGCCGGGGTACAGGTGCAGCAGACGAACGGAGCCCCCGGTGGCGAAGGACTGACCATCCGGGTCCGGGGTACGGGTTCCATTACGGCAGGTAGCGCTCCTTTGTATGTGATTGATGGTTATCCCATGGAAGGCAGCGCTTTTTCGCTGATTAACCCGTCGGATATCGAGAGCATCCAGGTGCTGAAAGACGCGTCGTCTACCGCAATTTACGGGTCGCGCGGGGCCAACGGCGTTATTATCGTGACGACCAAAAAAGGAACGGTGGGGACTCCTACTATTTCGTATAACACCTTTTATGGTATGCAGCAGGTAGCCCGGAAAATTAAAATGATGAATAGCCGCGAATACCTGGAGTTCTTCAAGGATGGTCACAACCAGGCATGGCTCGACCGGGCACCGCTGCCGGGCGATGCACCCCATTCCATTACAGACGGTAACGCTATCCGGCAAAAGTACACCAACTCCAGCTTCTACATCATTCCGGAAAGTTTCAATGATCCCAGCAACTTTGGGGAGATTAACTGGCAGGATGAGATTTTCAGAACCGCTCCTACCCAGCGTCATGAACTATCGTTAACCGGAGGGGTCGAGAAAACCCGGTATGCCATCTCCGGAAGCTATACCAATCAGCAGGGTATCCAGATAAACAGCGATTACAAGCGGTATAACCTGCGCACCAATGTAACCTCCAACGTCAGCAAAAAGCTGGAAGTCGGCATGACGGTGAGTGGTTACTTCTCGGAAAACAACAGCGTGGATAACGGGAAAGACAGCCCGCTGGCGTACGCAATTTATTTACCGCCGATTTATCCGCTCCGGAACCCCGATGGTACCTATGGCTCGCAGGTACGTAACCCAGAAATCTGGGCCGGCGACGTGGCGAACCCGGTGGGTATTGCGGAGAATATTACCAACTTAACCAACCGGAACGGCCTCATTGCCTCGGCTTATGCGCAGTACGAAATCATTCCCGGTTTAAAGTACCGCTTAAGCCTCAACGGAACCATGGAAAACCGTCGGCTGAAATACTACCGGCCTTCTTTTGTGGATACCGACGGGTCGCGGGCTCCCAAAACCGCCGATGCCCGTAATGAAACCTGGCTGGATCGCGACTGGCTCATCGAGCATACGCTGAATTACAACAAAACGCTCTTTACGAAACACAACATTAACCTGCTGGCTGGTTACACGGCCCAGAAGTCGTACGGGGAGTATGCCCGCGTGAACGCGCAGAATTTCCCTAATGATGTGGTCCGTACGCTGAGCGCTGGTCAGATTGTAGCCGGTACTAACACCGAATACCAGAATTCGCTGATCTCGTATCTGGGCCGGGTTAACTATTCCTACGAAGACAAGTACCTGCTGACGGCCAGCATCCGGACGGATGGTTCGTCGCGGTTCGGGGCCAATAACAAATGGGGTACATTCCCCTCAGTGTCGGTCGGCTGGCGGGTAAACAGCGAGCCCTTCATGAGCAGTTTCCAGCCGGTGAGTGACCTGAAGCTCAGAGCGAGCTGGGGTTTGGTGGGCAATAACCGGATCGGTAATTACGACGCCATTGCCCGCACCGGCACCAGCTATTACGTGCTGAACAATAACCTGGTTAATTCTGTGAACCCAATCAATTATCCGAACCCGGATCTGGGCTGGGAGAAAACCCGGCAGTGGAACCTGGGATTTGATCTGGGATTGCTCAACGAGCGCATTCGGCTGGAGGCTGACTTCTACAACAGCCGGTCGGTCGATTTGCTGCTGAACGTGCCCGTTCCGACGCTCACCGGCTATTCGTCGCAACTCCAGAACATCGGCAAGGTGGAAAATAAGGGTATGGAATACCTGCTCCGCACCCGCAACCTGATCGGTAAGTTCAGGTGGTCGACGGATTTCAACATCTCGTTCAATAAAAACAAGGTCCTTGCGCTCGGCCCCGACCAGCGGCCCATTTACGCGGGAGCCCCGAACGCCAACAATACCTTTATTACCACCATTGGTATGCCTATTGCTACCTTTTATGGCTATTTATACGATGGTGTCTTTAAAAACCAGGCCGAACTGGATGCCGCTCCCCACCTGGCCAATGACCGGCCCGGTGACCCCCGGTATGTGGATATTAACAAGGATGGGGTAATCAATGCCGATGATAAAACCTATATCGGCAACAACCAGCCAAAGTTCATCTTTGGGTTCGGCAATGATTTCGCCTACAAAGGCTTCGACCTCAATCTCCAGGTAACCGGATCACAGGGCGCCAAACTGTTCAGTTTCTTTAACCGGATGGTGGGTATTTATCACGGTGACCGGAACGGGCTCGTCAAGCTGAACGACCGCTGGCGTTCAGAATCTGAACCCGGCTCGGGTGATATACTGCGGGCTAACCGCGACCCAAAGGGGCTGCAAAAAGAACCATCCAGCTACTGGGTAGAAGATGGCTCGTTTGTGCGCATCCGGAATGTATCCCTGGGTTATACGTTTAACAACACCCTTACCCAGCGCATCCACGTAAGAGGGCTGAGGGTTTACGTGACTGGCCAGAACCTGTATACCTTCACGAAGTATCCGGGCTTCGATCCGGAAACGAGCAGCCAGGGCGACGGCTTATCGCGGGGCGGTGATTATCTGGGCTACCCCTCTGCCCGCACCATCATTGCCGGTCTGAACGTCAGCTTTTAACCACCTTAACCTTTAATTGTCAGGAAATGAAACGATCCATCCTCCTCATAGTCGTACTAATTGGTTCTTTCTCCTGCAGAAAGGATTTTATCGACCTTCAGCCTATATCGGATATGAACGCCGGTATATTCTACAAAACGGAGCAAGACATGAATCAGGCCGTGATGTCGCCGTATGCATCCCTGCGGAGTCTCTATAATCAGCTATTTATCTACGCGGGGGAAGTCCGTTCGGATAATACCACGTTCTCGTGGGTTCCGGGTAATTCAAAGGATATGACCTCCATTGATAATTTTGGTGATGTGCTGCTCTCGGATAACTCCTTTGTGCTCGGCCTCTGGAACAACAGCTACCATACCATTCTGCGGTCTAATATCGTGCTGGACAAAATAGACGCTGTTTCCTTTACGGATCCTAAACTCAAAGAGCAATACAAAGCTGAAGCCAGATTCCTCCGGGCGCTGACCTACTTCTGGCTGGTTCGCACCTTTGGCGATGTGCCTAAAGTAGATCAGCAGTTATCGGTTGCCGACGCCTACAAGCTCGGCCGGGCCTCTACGCAGGAAATCTACGACTTGATTGTGGCCGACCTGAAGTTTGCGGAAGCCAATCTGCCGGCTACCTATTCGGCAATCGACAAAGGACGGGTAACGGTTGGTGGCGCAAAAGGCCTGCTGGCTAAAGTCTACATGACCATGGCGGGCTACCCCCTGAAGAAAGGTGCGCCCTATTATGCTCTCGCTGAGGCCAAAGCCCTGGAGGTGATCAATATGCCGCAGTACGCACTCGTGTCGGATTATAAAACCCTGTTCGACGTTACCAAGAAAAACAGCACGGAATCGTTATTCGAGATTCAGTATAAAAAGGGAGGGACCAGTACCGGCAGCCCCTGGAACAATGATTTTGCTCCGCGTTTCTCTAACCGGGAGGTGGTGCTGGTAGGCGATAAAGGTGGGTTTAATGCTCCAACACCGTCTATCTCAGACGCCTACGAAAAAGGTGATCCCCGAAAGGCTATTTCGATGAGTGATGGTTATGTCTCCGTACCGGGTGGCAAATTCATCAATGAGAAATACGTGAAAAAGTACTACGATGTGTCGTTTAGTAACTCCGATAATGATAATAACTGGATAGAGTTGCGCCTGGCCGACATCTATTTGCTGTACGCAGAGGCTCTGGTCCGGCAGGGCAAACAACAGGACGTGGCGCTCTCATATCTCAATAAAATACGGACGAGAGCCAGAAACAGTGCCGGTGGTTCTGCCGACATCCTACCGGATTATAAGCCATTTAGTTCTGATGCCGAACTCCTGTTAGCCATTGAGAAGGAACGGCGTGTCGAACTGGCCTTTGAAAACCACCGCTGGTTCGACCTCGTCAGGACTGAGCGGGCCAAAGCCGTTATGACGCAGGAGCAGAAGGAGCAAAACGGATTTAACCCCTCTGCCTGGAACGATACCATGTTATTGTTCCCGATTCCCCTGCAGGTAATTCAGTCTAACCCCGAAAAGATTAAACAGAACCCTGGCTATTAAACAGATGAACGTTCGTATTTTACAATGGCTAACCGGCTGTTTGCTGGTTTGGGCCTTATTCCCCGTCTCAGGCTGGGCGCAGCGGGTAAACACCTTAACGCCCAAAGAAAAGAAAGATGGCTGGGCGTTGTTGTTTGATGGGACCAGTTCCAGCGGTTGGACCACCACCAATGGCAACCCGGTTCCGGCCGGGTGGGAGGTCAGCAATGGCGTGATCACGGCGAAGAAAGGCGCTAAAGGCGGTGACATCATTACGGTAAACCAGTATGCCGATTTCGACCTGATGATGGACTTTAACCTGGAGCCGGGCGGCAATAGTGGCGTCAAATACTTTTTTACGAAATACGAAAAAGGCGGTAATTTGGGGATGGAATACCAGATTCTGGATGATAAACTGGCGGAGGACAACAAGAAAGAGAATCACCTGACGGGTTCTTTCTACGACGTTATCCCGCCCAATGCTTCCCTGAAAAAAGTAAACGCACCCGGCCAATGGAATACCCTGCGTATTGTAGCCAAGGGCCGGCAGGTGGAGCACTGGCTCAATGGCATCAAAATACTGGAGTTTACCAGAGGTAGTCAGCCGTTTACGGAGGCAGTGGCATCAAGTAAGTTCAGCAAGACCGTGCCGGCCTTTGGTACGGTGGAGAAAGGCCATATTCTGCTGCAGGAGCATGGCGATCAGATTTCGTTCAGAAACATAAAGATTAAACCCTTGTAAAACCCTCACATGGAAAAGAGACGTGAGTTTATAAAGAAAGTAGCCGCTGGCTCCCTTGGTATTGCCCTGGGCGGGTCTGCTTATGGTTTTAGCGCCAAAAGTTACAACCGCATCATTGGCGCCAATGAACTAATCCGGGTAGCTACCATCGGGGTCAATAGCCGGGGAAACAGCATGGGCAGGACCTTTGCCGGCCAGAAAAATGCCGAGGTCGGTACGGTCTGCGATGTAGATGAGCGAGCCATCCCGAAGGCCATTCAAAGCATCCTTAAGACCAAACAAACCCAGCAACCCAAAGCGGAGCGTGATCTCCGGCGGGTTCTGGAGGATAAGTCCATTGACGCCATCTATACGGCCACGCCCGACCACTGGCACGCGCCCCTGACGATTATGGGCTGCCAGGCCGGTAAGCATGTGTATGTAGAGAAACCCTTAAGCCACAACCCGCACGAAGGCGAACTGGCTATTGCGGCCGCCCGTAAATACAACCGCGTAGTGCAGATGGGCGCTCAGCGCCGGTCGGCCCCTGTATTGACGCAGGGTATCGAGCAACTGCACAAAGGCATCATCGGCCGCGTGTACATGGCCAAGACCTGGTACACCAACAAGCGGAAAGCTACCGTGCTGAAGCCCGGTACGGTGCCATCCTGGCTTGATTACGAACTATGGCAGGGACCGGCCCCGCGCCGGCCTTACAAAGAGGGGCTGATTCACTACGACTGGCACTGGTTCTGGCACTGGGGCACCGGCGAAGCGCTGAACAACGGTACCCACGAGGTCGACGTGGCCCGCTGGGGGCTCAACGTCGACTATCCGATCCGGGTGAGTTCGGTGGGTGGCCGTTATGAGTTTAAAGATGATTGGGAAACGCCCGATACCCAGGTAGTCATTATGGACTTCCCGAACCGGGTATCGCTGATGTGGGAGTCGCGCAGCTCCAACGGCCGCAAAATTGAAGGGCAGGACCGGGGTATCATCTTCTACGGCGAAAACGGTAGTCTGGACACCGGTGGTGATAGCTATAAAGTGTACGACCTGGACGGCAAACTGGTGAAGGAGATAAAGGCGGTTGAAGGGGATGACGACGTGCAGGGGCGCAATACCGCCAGCCCGAGTCTGGGTATGGATAATCTCCACGTGATGGACTTCCTGGATGCGATCCGCAACAATCGCCGGCCAAACTGTGATGTCGAGCAGGGCTACAAGAGTGTGCTGGCCATGCAACTGGGGAATATTGCCTGGCGCGTTGGCCGGTCCCTGCAGATTGACCCGAAGAATGGCCATATCGTAGGCGATAAAGAAGCCCAGAAGCTGTGGAGCCGCGAGTACGAAAAAGGCTGGGAGCCGAAGGTGTAAGGACTAAGTCATACCGTACCCGTAATGATTCGTATTTAAGTTGGTTTGTTTAGAATACGAAAGCCTGGGTGATTAAACTCGCCCAGGCTTTTTAGTAACCGGTTTAACGGCTCATCATACTTCCTGCATCAGTTCGGTTTCTAAGTTTTAGGGAGCCAGGAATCCGTTATCTTTGCCTTATTAAGCAAGGCTATGAGTAAGAAAAATCGTTCGGGCGTGGTGTACTCTACCGACCCCGATTTTCAATACCAGAACAATGACGGTGGCGAGGCTGAAACCCTGCCCCCCCAGCAGCAGAACCTCAGAGTTTGGGTCGACCGTAAGGGTGGAGGCAAAGTCGTCACGGCAATTAAAGACTTCATCGGCACCGACGCCGATCTCACGGAGCTCGCCAAACAACTCAAAAACGCCTGCGGCTCCGGTGGCTCCGCCAAAGACGGCGAAATCCTGATCCAGGGTGACCACCGCGACAAAGTCCTGGCTTGGCTCACCAGCAAGGGGTATAAGGCGAAAAAAGCAGGAGGGTAGCAAAAACAGGAGGGGCCGCACGGCCCCTCCTGTTTTTGCTATTTGATACCTCCCATCCACCGCTTCAGTGGTAGCGAGAGAATCAAGATTAAAATACCGAAGCCGAAGCTGAAGTAGACCACGCTCATGAAGAGATCAGGCATCTGCTGGACGTTCTCCTCGTCGAAGCCGCCCGCGAACAGACCCGCAATCAGGTTACCCAGCGACGCACCCACAAACCAGATCCCCATCAGCTGACTCACATACCGGCGGGGGGCCAGCTTGGTAAAGGCGCTTAGACCGACCGGGCTCAGGCACAACTCACCCAGCGTATGGAACAGGTAGGTAAACGTCAGCCAGAGCGGAGACGTCAGTTCGCCAGTGCGGGCAATCTGGGCGGCAAACACCATAACCAGATAGCCGCCACCGAGTAACACCAGGCCGAGACCAAATTTGGTTGGCGTAGAGGGGTTGGTGTTCCGGTTGGCTAAGCCTATCCAGAGCGAGGCCAGAATGGGCGAAAAGAGCAAAATAAAGGCCGGGTTAAAGTTCTGGAACCAGCTCGACGGCATTTCCCAGCCAAACAGGTTCAGGTCGGTATGGCGGTCGGCAAAGATTTGCAGTGAGGAACCCTGCTGCTCAAAACCGGCCCAGAACAAGGCTGCGGCCAGGAAAAAGACAAACAGAACCGCTACCCGCTTCTTTTCCACCGCGTCGAGGCCACCGGCCAGCATGATGTAGACGAAATAACTTACCGCCACCAGCGAGATAATGGTGCCCATCCCTTTCGCGAGCCCTTGTGCCGTGGTTAAATCAAGGGTACCGGTCAACTGCAGCACCACCAGGACGGCGGCTAAACCCACCAGAAAGCCAATTAACGAGCGGCTACCCGTCTTTGACTTTACTTCATTGGGATCTGCTTTCTTCGGCTCGTTGCCATACTGGTTCAGGTACTTCTGTCCGTAAATCCGGAAGATGACCATACCCAACCCCATACCAATCGCAGCCGCTCCGAACCCATAATGCCAGCCTACTTTCTGCCCCAGATAGCCGACAATGGTAATACCAAGGAACGAGCCAAGGTTGATACCCATGTAGAAGATATTGAAAGCGGCATCGCGCCGGGCACCGCCCTCCGGGTATAATTCACCGACAATCGCACTGATATTCGGCTTCAGCAAACCTGTCCCGATAGCCACTGTGCAGAGGCCCATGTAAAATAAAGTGCTGCCGCCGGGAAAAGCCAGGATGATGTGGCCCAGCATGATAATGAGCCCCCCGTACCAGATGGACTTGCGCTGGCCCAGAATATTGTCGGCGATCCAGCCTCCGGGGAGAGAAAGCAAGTATACTGAAGCGGTATATAAACCATAAATAGCGGCACCTTCAGCCTCTGTGAGACCCATGCCGCCCGTACCGATATTGGCAATCAGAAACAGCAGCAGAATGGCCCGCATGCCGTAGTAGCTGAAACGCTCCCACATTTCGGTAAAAAACAAAACGTATAAGCCGGTAGGGTG
Source organism: Nibrella saemangeumensis (assembly GCF_039541915.1). Classification (NCBI taxonomy): domain Bacteria; kingdom Pseudomonadati; phylum Bacteroidota; class Cytophagia; order Cytophagales; family Spirosomataceae; genus Nibrella; species Nibrella saemangeumensis. The sequence continues at coordinate 16,145 of NZ_BAABHD010000080.1, read as the reverse complement.
TTTGGTCGAAGTGGCCGGAGTGGTTGCTGTTGCTTCCATTCGATAAGGTTTGTCAGATGAAATAAAAAAAAGAAAGTTTGGTAATTAAACGTGAAAAAGGACGTAAAGATACGCCCCCACCCTCAATCTCCCAAAAGATGATGGCGTATCACCATAAATGCAAAATCATTGTCTTGTGTTTGAGCCGGTTACCCTCTATGGTGTAAAATCATTTCAGGGGCTGACATACTGCATTCCTGAGCCATTCTTTTTACATTTACTTGCCATCAACAAACAGGAAGAGTATGATTTTGCATGAAACCATGGAAGCACCGGCTGCTGAAACGGCCGGCCACTTCGCTATTACATCCGCCGAACGATTCGAAAATCTGTCACCCGCCGAACTCATCGAACTTGCCATTCGCAACGGTGAAGGTGAATTAGCCGACTGTGGAGCGCTGGTTTGTGATACCGGTACTTTTACCGGTCGTAGTCCCAAAGACCGCTATATTGTTAAAGACGAAACCACCACCGACACCATCTGGTGGGGCGATATTAATATTCCCTTCGACCCGGCTAAGTTTGATGCGCTGCACCGGAAAATGGTCGACTTTCTGGCCGATAAGCGCGTTTACGTTCGTCATGCCTACGCCGGTGCCCATCCCGACTACCGCCTGAACATCCAGGTATACAACACCTCGGCCTGGCATAATCTGTTCTGCTATAACATGTTCCTGCGACCGAAGCCGGAGGAACTGGAAAACTTCCAGCCGGACTTTACCATCATCTGCATTCCGGAGTTCAAGGCCAACCCGGCGGAAGATGGTACCACCAACGAGAACTTCGCTATTCTGAACCTGACAAAGAACGTGATCCTGATCGGCGGCACCGGCTATACCGGCGAGATGAAGAAGGGGATATTCTCGGTGCTGAACTACAAGCTGCCGGCCGAGCGCCATACCTTGTCCATGCACGCATCGGCCAATGTTGGTCAGAACGGGGATACCGCGGTATTCTTCGGCTTGTCGGGTACGGGTAAGACCACCCTGTCGGCCGACCCGAACCGGAAACTAATCGGCGATGATGAACACGGCTGGGCCAACGAGGGTGTGTTCAACTTTGAAGGTGGCTGCTACGCCAAGGTGATTGACCTGTCGGCCGAGAAAGAGCCGGAGATTTACAATGCCGTCCGGTTTGGTGCAATTCTGGAAAATACGAAGTTCCATCCGGGTACCCGGGCGGTGGATTATAGCAATAAGTCCAAGACCGAAAATACCCGCGTGTCGTACCCGATTCAGTTTATCGACAACGCGCTGGAGCCTTCGGTGGGGGGTATTCCTAAAAACATCTTTTTCCTGACGGCCGATGCGTTTGGCGTACTGCCGCCAATTTCTAAACTGACGCCGGAGCAGGCCATGTACCACTTCATCTCCGGCTATACGGCTAAAGTGGCCGGTACCGAGGTTGGCATCAACGAGCCAAAAGCTGCCTTCTCGCCCTGTTTCGGGGAAGCGTTTCTGCCGCTGCACCCGACGCAGTACGCCGAGATGCTGGGGCAGAAGATGTCGGAGAATCAAACCAATGTCTGGCTGGTGAATACCGGCTGGACGGGCGGTGCCTACGGAACCGGCCAGCGGATCAGGCTCAACTATACCCGCGCCATGATCACGGCCGCCCTGAACGGTGAACTGGAGAGCGTCGACTACCACAACCACCCGGTTTTCGGTATCGCCATGCCCAAAACCTGCCCGAATGTGCCGGATGAGGTGCTGAACCCCCGCGCTACGTGGCAGGACCAGAACCAGTACGACGAGCAGGCCAGAAAACTGGCAAAGCTGTTCCGGGACAATTTCGACAAGTACGCCGACTCCGCCAACGAAGAGATTCGGTCCGGCGGTCCGGTAGCGGGTTAAACCGTTTAACAATGCACGGTAAACATGAGTCATCTTGAATTTTATGCGGGCCGAATGGCTCCCTAAACGGCCATTTCGATGCTGATGTTATCGAGTCTGAGAACAGCCCCGGAGGGGCAAAACATCGGTAGCTAGCGTAACCACAGCCTAAAGCCAAAGCCCCAGCGGGGCGTACCACACCCGGTTACGCCCCGCTGGGGCTTTGATGTTGTCAGACGCATGTCCGTTCTACCGATATGGCACCCCTCCGGGGCTGTTTACTCAAAAATTCGGGATAACTCATTTTTATAGTGAGCGTACGAAATCTCAACCTATGGTTTTGCTAGTCTTTATGAAAGAGCTTTTTGATCTTATCCGCTAAACCGGGCGATTTTTTCTTTTCTTCTGCACCAATCAGAAAGCCTATTGGTTTTAGGGGTTCTACATGATCACAAATTACTTTGATCACACCCAGCGCTGGTATCGCCAGAATCATACCCGATACACCCCAAACAGCTTCGCCAACCACAATAACCAGAATGGTAAATAAGGGATTAATGCTCACCTCGGAACCAACCACCAACGGCTCCAGCAGGTAGGTCTGGGTAAACTGGACAATGCCGTAAACGATCACAATGCCCAGCAGAACCTGGGTGTCGCTCCCCTGCGTCAGGTTAACGAGGATGGCCAGTAAGGCACCCGTCAGATTGCCCACAAACGGTATCATTTCGAGTAGTCCGCAAAGTATCGCCAGAAAAATAGCCTGCTTTACACCCACTATCGAAAACCCGATACCATACATAACCCACAATAAGCTGATCATGGTAAAGAGGCCTGTCAGATAGCGTTGGGCTACCTGGCTACTCTCCTCAATCACTTCCAGGGTTTTGGGGCGCTGGTCGTTGTCTACCAGGCGCAGGATGAACTTTTTAATGTGGTCCCGTAAATAGAGTAGGAGAAAGGTGTAAACGAGGGTGAGGATCAGGTCGACCGCTATCCCCATCATGGTATCCAGAATTTTGGTAACCGTGGACGACATACCACCACCGCCTGCTGACTGCTTGTCTATTATGGCCTTTTGCTGCTGCGGTTCAATACCAAATTTGGTGCTGATGAACTGGCGTGCCTGGTCAATAAAGGAATTGACCCGCTCTTTGATACCGGCAATGTCCGAGAATAGGTCAGACGATTGCCAGGCTATCAGCGAAATAAAACCGGCGATAACCAGAACAAAACAAACAATGCATAGGAGAGCCGCAACCGCTCTGGATACCCCTTTTTTTTCCAGGCGATCTGATAATGACGAAAACAGGGCCGCCAACAATCCGCCAAATGCGAGCGGGATCAAAATGGTCCGGGCATAATATAGGCCGGCGAACAACAAAAAAAGAAATACCAATAAGCGGATCGGTTTTATCAGAGGCTGCATGGGACAATCGGGTTATGTGTCCATTCAACTTTTTAAAAGGTCATATGTTATTTTTCTTAGCTAGTAATCAGGGGAATGAGTACTGAGAAATTTTCTTCGTAGCCGCTGTGTTTACCCGGTATGCTACTGCCTTTTGACTTTAACAACGATCCTTATCTCATTCTCGATTTTACGGCCGGCAATCCTGATCTGGCTACACTGGACCTGACCAACACGGCCGTTTTTACAAACTATGTTTTCGGCAGGCTAAAAGCCGCCGGGGCCGTAGTCGGGGTGGGCGGCTACAACGAACATCGGGATATCTACCGTCGGAGTAGTCATTTCCAGCAAACCGAGGACCCCCGCTGCATTCACCTGGGTATTGACCTCTGGGCCGAAGCCGGTACGCCGGTGTACGCTCCGCTGGATGGCGTGGTCCACAGTTTTCAGGATAACAACAACTTCGGCGATTACGGCCCCACCATTATTCTGGAGCATCAGGTCGACGGAAAGCCTCTCTACAGTTTATACGGGCACCTGAGCCGCCGGTCGCTGGCGGGGCTGTATGTCGGTAAGCCGTTTAAGGCCGGCGAGTTCCTGACCGAAATCGGGCCGTTTCCCGAAAATGGCGACTGGCCCCCGCACCTGCACTTCCAGCTGATGACCGACATGCTCGGACTGCGGGGTGATTTCCCCGGTGTTTGTTCGCTCACTGATCGGGAACGATACCTGTCCATTTGCCCCGATCCGAACAGCCTGCTGCACATTCCCGGCTTGTAACTGTCTGGTAGAGATTCGCCCATATGATGGCCTTAAACTACCGTTAAAAAGCAGGAGACCGGAACTAAAAACCCGCTTTTCAACGTCATAAAAGATGGGTATCTTTACTGATTGCTCCCCATGGGCGGTTGACATTGTATGACGACGACTTCCTCTTCTCCATTTGTTGCTGACTCGGCGGTTGGTTACCTAAAGCGCTACTACGGCTACGATCGCTTCCGGCCAAATCAGGAAGAAATCATCAAGGCTATTCTCGATGGCCGCGATACGCTGGTGCTGATGCCGACGGGTGGCGGTAAATCGGTATGCTTTCAGATTCCGGCCCTGATGAGGCCGGGCCTGTGCGTGGTAGTATCGCCCCTGATTGCCCTGATGAAAGATCAGGTAGAAGCCCTGCATATGAACGGTGTGCCGGCGGCTTTTCTCAACAGTACCCAGAGCGGCCGCGAACAGCGGACTATTGAAGATCAATGCCTGGCGGGTCAAATCAAGCTCCTGTATGTATCGCCGGAAAAGCTGCTGTCGGAGGCTTTCTTTATCTTTCTCCAGAAAAGCAAGCTGTCGTTGTTTGCTATCGACGAAGCGCATTGTATATCGTCCTGGGGACATGACTTCAGGCCGGAATATACCCAACTCAACGCCCTCAAGAAGCATTTTCCCGACGTGCCCGTGGTGGCTCTGACTGCCACCGCCGACCGCCTGACCCGTCAGGATATTATCGACCGGCTCGAACTGACTGATCCGGCCGTATTCATTGCTTCCTTTAACCGTACCAACCTGAGTCTGAAAGTGCTGCCCGGCACCAACCGGCTGGGCCAGATCGTGCGGCTGCTCCAGCTTAAGCCGAATACCTCCGGCATTATCTACTGCCTGAGCCGCAAGTCGACCGAGTCGCTGGCGGCCAAACTGCAGGATCGCGGCTTTTCGGCCGCTTATTACCATGCCGGTATGGACCCGGAACAGCGTGCCCGTGTGCAGGAGGCTTTCCTGAAAGACGATGTGCGGATTATGTGCGCTACCATTGCTTTCGGGATGGGTATCGATAAGTCTAATGTGCGGTGGGTAATACACTACAACCTGCCTAAAAACATTGAGAGTTATTACCAGGAGATTGGGCGGGCGGGCCGTGATGGCTTACCGTCTGATACGGTCCTGTTTTACAGCTTCGCCGATGTGGCTATGTATAAAGACATACTGGCGGAGAATGCTCCGGCCAATCTGGGCGTTCAACTCGCCAAGCTGGAGCGGATGCAGCAGTTTGCGGAGGCAAATACCTGCCGGCGTCAGATTCTGCTGAGCTATTTCTCTGAAGAACTGCCCGAGCCCTGCGGCAACTGCGATGTATGCCGCAATCCCCGTGTTACCTTCGACGGGACTGTGCTGGCCCAGAAAGCGTTGTCGGCCATTGTGCGCCTGAACGAAAAGGTGCCCATGAACACGCTGATTGATGTGCTGCGGGGATCGCGCAACCAAACCATCATCCAGAATAACTACCACCTCATCAAAACCTACGGGGCTGGCAGCGACCTGCGCTTTGAGGACTGGCGCAGCTACCTCCACCAGCTCATCAACATTGGCGTTATCGAAATTGCCTACGACCAGCACTACGCCCTTCGTAAAGGCATCCTGGCCGATTCGATCCTGTTCGGCGATCGAAAACTGCACCTGGTGCGCCCGGACGATGCGCCGAAACCGGTAGTTGAGAAAACCAAAACAAAAACCGAAGTGGCCTCCGATGAGCTCCTCGACCGCCTGAAGGCCCTGCGCAAGAAGATCGCCGATGAGCAGAACGTACCGCCTTACGTAGTCTTCACCGACTCAACGCTCGAAGACATGGCGAAGCAGCGGCCGACCACGCCTGATAAGTTGCGGAACGTGAGTGGGGTGGGTGAGCGCAAGCTTGAGTTGTTCGGCAAGCGGTTCCTCAGCGAGATCGTCCAGTACGTTACCGGCCGCGCCAAAGACGGCAATAGCCTGCGCGGTTCAACGCAATTGCTCACGCTCGAACTGTACAACCGGGGTATGAGTATGGAGGAGATTGCCGCCGAGCGAAACCTGACCGTTGGCTCAATTGCCGGGCACCTGGTGCAGTTGGCAAAAGCAGGTTACAACATCGACCTAGAAGCACTGGTGTCGGATTTTGAGCGAACGGAAATTGAAGCTGCTATACGTCGCGTAGGAATAACTGAGGGCCGTTTGAAACCCATATATGATCACCTCAATGGTCGCTATGACTACGGTAAGATACAGGTCGTAGTTGGACTTTTATAATCGTTTGGCACTGATTTTGCAGTGGGCCATTGGATAATTTGTAGAATGATGGATTTGTATCTATCAGGGAATCAGCTATATTCGTGATATGAAAATGGACGGGCCTGGTAAATTGACCAGGCTTATTCGTCTGCATGTATCACAACAAATACCGCTGTTTTGCTTAAAGAAGTAGGTCTATCATTATTGATGGCAACCATAAAACCGGCTGCCGTCCCATCCGACTCCGCTTATACGGGTTCACTCGCTGATACCAGTAAAGCGCTTTCATCAACACACCAACTTAACCAGCCGATGCTCCTTGGGGTCGATACCCTGGGTGGTGCTTTTCCGAATGTATTTTTCTGCGGTGAGCAGGTTCCTATTTATCAATCCTCAGTATTGCGTCGCTGGAAACAGACCCTGCTATCACACGGGTACCGCTCCGATTACCTGAATGGCCTGCGCAAACGGGCCGCCGGATTCTTCCCGGTCATTGATCCAATTCTGCGCCAATACGGTATCCCCCGTGACTTCCGGTACCTGCCCCTCGCCGAGAGCGATTTAATCTATAGCGCGGTGTCCCCCAAAGGAGCCTCCGGTTACTGGCAACTAATGCCCCAGACTGCCCGGGAACTCGGATTGGTAGTCTCGCCGGATTACGACGAGCGTTTCGATTTGCGCAAAGCGACCATTGCCGCCTGCCGTCACCTGCGCTACCTGTACTCGCAGCTTGGCTCCTGGACGCTCGTGGCCGCAGCGTATAATGGTGGTGAGGGCCAGATCCAGTCCCGCATGAAGCGCCAGAACCAGAAGAGCTATTATGACCTGCGCCTTAACCGCGAGACCAGCTATTACCTGTTCCGGGTGCTGGCGCTGAAAGAATTGCTAACCAACCCCTGGGGCTATACGCTGGTGCTGCCTACCCAGCTGATCAAATCCTTGTCCCGGCCTTTGTCTGGGCGCATCTTTCCGGTTATGAGTTTTACTAAACGGAAGAGAATGAACGTTAATGAGGAAGAAGATGTTGATACTCAACTGCAAGCACCCCCTGATACCGACCCAACCTGGGGACCTCGCGTAGTCCGGTCGCTGCTGAATGGTCCCTCCGATGTGCAGCAATGGCTGGCAAATGCGGTGGGGGCAAACAAGGATACGAACGCTGATTTGACCAAAGAACAGGGTGGCATACCCATAAAAAAGCTGATGGCACTCATGGTTTTACGTTTCCGCCGGCCCCGGTTTTTGCAGCTGAAAAAGGGCTCTGGCAACCGCCCAAGGCACTTTTGGGAATGGGTATAAACGTTAATAAACTAATAATCAGCATTAATGTTTTCTTAAATTACATAATCTTATTTGCCTATAGACTTAATGTGTTATAACTTTGTATCTCAAACTTAAGTCATAAACAAGTACCCACTGTTGAGATGAAAGTTATTTCAAAGTCTATTTTGGTAGCCGTATGGGCTACCCTGGCCGTGCCACATCTTGCCAATTCGAGTGCTGAATTAACCTCCGCTAAGTATGCGATGGCAGCGGCAGGTGGTCTTCCTTCAATCAATTTTTGTGGTGAGAAGGTCCCAACGCACAAAGAAGCCGTTGCGGAGCGTATGGTTTCGGCTATGGTTCGGGGCGCTGCCTTAAAAAGTAACCTGTACGGCATTCGTGAGCGGGCTGCCGATTTCTTTCCGGCCATTGAACCGGTTTTGAAGAAATACGACATCCCGGCTGATTTCAAGTACCTGCCTATTGCCGAGAGTGATCTTATCAGCCATGCTAAATCAAGAGTTGGAGCCGCTGGCTACTGGCAGTTGATGCCGGGTACCGCCCGCGATCTGGGTCTGAAGGTTGGCAATGGTCACGATGAGCGTTATAACCTCGAAAAAGCTACGGAAGCGGTTTGCCACCACCTGCGTTATCTGTACAAAGAACTTGGCAACTGGACCCTCGTAGCCGCTGCCTACAACGGCGGGCTGGGGCACGTTCGCTCCCGGATGCGCCAGCAGGGAGAGCAGGATTTCTACGATCTTAAATTATTCAGCGAAACCGGCTTCTATATCTTCCGGATTCTGGCGTACAAAGAAATGCTTACCAAGCCGCTTCAGTACAGCCCCATTATTTCCACCACAGCGCTGACGTATCTGATTCAGCCGCTGCCGGGCCAGGGCAACACTGTTGACCTGCCGGGACACGGTCACCGATACGTTTCCTTTGCTTTCAATGCCGACACGAGTTGGGGACCCCATAGCATACGCTCCCTATTGGCAACGTCGGGTGTTGTTCGCAAGAAGAGCCGTGAAGAAGAGCAGGGTCAGGAGCAGGATGGCGTTCCTTACAAGGCGGTAATGGGTGGTGTTCTGGTGCTGCGTGACCGTTTGCCCCGCTTCCGGAGATGGGTGAAAGGAATTACCCGCCACTGGTGGGAATGGCTCTGAGCAGATTCATTAAGATTTCGTTAAGAACAGCCTCTGGTTGGGCCGTTCGTTAAGGTTTCATTAAAACCCATATTCTTACAAGACTTATAGACTAGTTTAGCGTCTCAGCTACATTCACTAACACGAAAAAAAGTTGGGATGAAAGGTTTACTATTAGTTTGTCGTGTAACTTGTTATATCATCTTAGGCATATCATCAGCAACGGGAGGAAGCCCCACAACTGCCTTGGCAGGGGGACTTCCTTCCGTTAATTTTTGTGGTGAGGGGGTCCCCCTATCTAATGAGTTGGTTGGTCGGCGACTGATGTTGGCCCTTACAAATAATGCCGCGCAGAATACGACCCTGTATTTTATTCGCCAGCGGGCAACCCTCTTGTTTCCACTGATTGAACCCGTGCTTGCCCAATACGGCATACCCGCTGATTTTAAGTTTTTACCCCTGGCAGAAAGTGCGTTGTTAAATCACGCCGTATCACCCAAAGGTGCCGTTGGTTACTGGCAGCTGATGCCGGCCACCGCTCGTGAACTTGGCTTACGGGTCAATTCGGATCAGGATGAGCGACGTAACCTTCAGAAAGCTACGGTGGCCGTATGCCGTCACCTGAAGCGGCTACACAAGCGTTTACATTCCTGGACATTGGTGGCCGCTGCCTATAACGGAGGTATGGCCCGCGTTCGCTGGCAGATGAAGAAGCAGCCACAGGATAGCTACTACCAGCTCCAGTTGCCCCACGAAACCAGTCAGTATCTTTTCAGGGTACTGGCTTATAAAGAATTACTGACCAACCCGGAGGTATATAGTCCGGTGCTGTCATCAGAGGTGCTGACCTATCTGACGTGTCCACTTCCTGTACAGGCTTGTTCAATTGATAAAGAAGGCAACCTGGTGACCACCAGACAACAGCCGGACCAGTTTGCTGCTATGGCCTGGGGCCCACGAATGGATTACTCCCTGCTGGGTGCCCTCACTGAAACCCGGCAATGGCTGGCGAATGCGGCAGGCATTATGCAGGCGAAAAATCCCGGATGGACTAATGAGCAGGCGGAGTTACCGGTGAAAGGTATGATGTGTCTGATGGTGCTTCGCTTCCGTCGTCCCCGGTTTTTACAGCGGAAAATAGTCCTTACCCGTCGGGCCGTTCTGGGCTGGGAATGGGTGTAACCGTTCTCGTATTTCATTGTCTTTCAAGAATTGAACTAAAATTTAATTAGTACTATACTGTTACTGTAGAGTATTTTTGCGTCGAAAGGTTGTGTGGCGAGTTTGATAAGTACCCACCGTAGAGATGAGAAAATTGATTTGTGGCCTGGTGGTGGCTTGTTGGGCTACCCTTGGCATTTCATTTGCCCCGGCTGCGGAGCCGGAACTGGATTTAGCATCTGTTCATGGTTTACCCCCCGTTTACTTTTGTGGTGAAGCTGTACCCCTGCAGGAAGAAGTAGTGGCCCGGCGACTGGTAACCGCGCTGGTGAAAAACTCCTCGCTGAACAGCGACTTCTACCTGATCCGTAAACGGGCCGCCGGCTTCTTTCCTATTATTGAACCCATTCTGGCGAAGTACAAAATTCCCTCTGATTTCAAATACCTGCCTTTGGTAGAGAGTGCGCTGCGGGGCCGGGCGGTATCGCCCAGAGGGGCTGCCGGCTACTGGCAGCTAATGCCGGCTACCGCCCGTGAATTGGGGCTTACCGTCAGTTCGTCCCGCGACGAGCGTCGGGATCTGCACAAATCGACCGAAGCGGCCTGCCGGTATCTGCGATATCTCCATAATCGATTGGGCTCCTGGACCCTGGCCGCTGCGGCTTACAATACGGGTATTGGCAATCTGCTGGGCAACATCCGGAAACAGCAGGAACGTGATTACTATTACCTAAAGCTGAACGCCGAAACCGGTCGCTATTTATACCGGGTACTGGCGTTCAAGGAATTGTTCGGCAACTACAAATGCTACGCTCCCTATCTTCCCTCCAGAGTACTGGCCGTTCTGAGCAAACCTGTTCAGGGCCATGTGCAGGAAGATAGTGAAGAGGCTATTCTCTCCGATACGTTCCTTGATGAGGTAACCCGCTCGGCGCTGGCTCGGCAAATCAACGCACCTAAAATGGCTAATCGTCCGGATGAACTGCCACTGCCCAATGCTGCCGATGTATTTCGGGGTGGGGTGAAGGCAAAGCTGGCCGAGGCTGGTGATCTACAGCCAGGCCAGGTGTGGGTCTTCCACCTGACCCGCGACGGTTTAGCCGATGGTAAGCCGGTTGCAGAGGGCGATCTGCTGTATGCCACTGTCGAAGATATTGACCTCAAAACCGGCAAACTATACCTGCGTGCCGAAAAATTGTACTCCCTGAACGACCGGGGCACGTACAATCTGGCTCTGGCCGCCGTTGATGCCGCTACCGGCCGGATCGGTATCAAATTACCTGCCGTTGACCAGATGAAGTCCGGCTGGATCCTGACGTGGAAGGTACTATAAACGCTTGGTCAGCGCAGTATATTTATCAGGGTAACAGGTATTAGTAACGTCACCTGTACTGATGGTACTGCCTAATTTAAACGGCCCTAACCGAACTATCAGTCAACCGCGAGCGTTAACGTCTATTGATGTTGGACCAAACGCGAAGTGATTTGAGTAGAGGAGAACAACTGATCAGATACATTGGTGTTACGTTAATTACGTTCTTTTTTGCCTGCGCTGTTTCCTTAGCCGGGAGCCCTCCCAAGAAGACTATTAAAACGGTTGCCCGTACTGCCAGACCCGTTGGGGTACGACCGGTCGTACCCCGGCTGCATTTCTGTGGGGAGATGGTCCCCACCGAACACAGCACTGTTTCGCAGAAACTGGCTGTCGCCCTGATGAGTACCGGGTACGGTCGCCACATCGACGCGCTGAAGCGACGGACTGCCCCTTACTTTGCCGTCATTGAACCTATTCTTCAGCGGCATGGTATCCCTAACGATTTCAAATTTCTCCCCCTGATCGAAAGCGATTTTAAGGCAAACGCTGTTTCTACCGCCGGTGCCGTAGGCTATTGGCAGTTTATGGATGAAACCGCGCGTGATATGGGGTTGAAGATTACGTCGGAAAACGACGAGCGGAAAGATCTTGTCAAATCGACCGAGGCCGCTTGCCGGTACATCAAATTTTTGTATCGCAAACTGGGCTCCTGGACCTTAGTGGCGGCAGCTTACAATGGCGGTATCGGGATGCTGCAAAACCAGATGGTACGTCAGCGCAAGCAAGACTACTATACATTGGCACTAAACGAAGAAACCGGCTACTACCTATACCGGATTCTGGCCGTTAAGGAGCTATTTACCAACTCTGGCCAGTATGCTCGCATGGCGCTGGGACCGATGGCATACACCGATAATCCCTATGAACGCGAGCGTGAGCAGGCCCGACGCATGGGATGGGTACAGGACGATGAGCCTATGCCTGTGGGTGAGTCGATTACGACGGAAGAAGGTTTTACCAGTTCTGATAACGATCCCGCTGTGATCGATAGCCTCCTGGCTGGGATCTTAAAGAAAAAAGCATCTATAAAAACTGTTTTTGCCGGAGATGCTGAAGCCCGGCTCACCAAAGCGGGTAAAGCCAAACTCGGCCAGATCTGGTTGTTTGAAATGACCCAGGACGTGCAACTCAGGGAAACTACTGTAAAAGCTGGCGATATCATTCATGCCGTAGTGGACGATATCGATAGCCGTGGCCAGATTTTTCTCCGAACCCTCAAAGTGGTTTCTGCGGCTACACACGAGTCGATTCCGCTTACCTTTTTACTCATCAACCCGGCTACCGGGCAGGCGGGTGCGCCTTTACCTAAAGCACTGAAATCGGGTTGGCTTACCTCCTGGCGGCTGTTATAAAACATAAAGGTCAGGGACTTTCAGGCAAACGGCGAAACTTTGTTTTTCCCGCCGTAACTTTGCGCCCCAATTCATTACATTATGAAAGCAGGAACGTTCGGTATTCGGGTGTGGCGCTTCGCGTCCATCTTAGGTTTAGTGTTCTCACTCATTAACAGTTATATATCTTTTCCGGGTGAAGTAGGGGTTCTTTTCGACGAAGCCGGCGATCCGGTTCAGTTCATCGGCCGTGAGACCATTTTTTATATTGTGGTAGCCGTCTTTCTGGTCAATTATATCCTCCTTAATACAATGGCCCGGTTGTTTCCGCGCATTCCGACCGAGCAGGTGCCGGTACCTAACCGGGCGGTCTGGGCTACTCACCGGGATCAACTGAACGAAATTGTCATTAACTGGTTCTATGCCCTCATGGCAGCTATTAACACTGTAGTGGCGCTGGGCGTGCTGGTTTTGTCCATGTTAAACCGTGATCAGGGGCTGGTCGACGTCTGGTCTTTCAATTGGTTGCTGCCGCTGTGTGCCATTATTTTCGGGTCAGTAATTGTTTCGCTGCCCATTCGTTTGATGATGAAACCCTCTCCCGTAGACAATGATTAGTGCCGAAGTATTGCGGTTAAGTCAGTTTCAATATGATCTTCCGGATGAGCGGATTGCCCGCTTTCCGCTACCCCAGCGTGATCAGTCAAAATTGCTGATATACCGGAAAGGAGAGACTACACACGAGCGGTTCAGCAATTTGGCAGCGGTATTGCCGGCGAAGAGTTTTCTGGTTTTCAACAATACGAAAGTCATTCCGGCCCGGCTGATTTTCCAAAAGCCGACTGGTGCGGTTATTGAGCTTTTCCTGCTGAATCCCACACCGGCCGATCGGCCCATTACCCAGGCGATGGAGGATACCCATTCCTGCGTATGGCAATGCATGGTCGGCAACCGCAAGCGGTGGAGGCCGGGAGAGATTCTGGAGACCAACCTTGGCTCTGTTCACCTTAGAGCGCAGTGGCATCACTATGAGGAGTCGCTGGTCCGGCTGGAGTGGACTCCGGTCACCACCTGCTTTGCCGACGTGATTCATCAGGCTGGTCGGATACCTCTGCCACCTTACCTCCGGCGGGAGGCAACTGAAGCCGACCAGGAAACCTACCAGACCGTTTACGCGCGAGAAGAAGGCGCCGTAGCGGCTCCTACTGCCGGTTTGCATTTTACCCCGGCCGTTTTCCGTTCGCTGGAGAAACGGGGCTTTGCATATGACTACCTGACCTTACACGTTGGCGCGGGTACCTTTCAGCCCATAAAAACGGATGAGGTACGGCAACACACCATGCACGCTGAGCAGGTAGTATACACGAAAGCGAATATTCAAAATCTGCTTTTGCATATTGATTCCATTATTCCGGTAGGCACAACGTCGATGCGGGCGCTGGAAAGTTTATACTGGATTGGCGTCAGGCTAATACGCAACCAGCCTGATCCGTTTACCCTGGATCAGCACTACGCTTATCAATTGACCGTACCAGAGCAACCATCTCCCAGAGCGGCACTCGAAGCGGTTTTGCGGTATATGGACGATACGCGGCAGGTCTCTATAGTCGCGCACACCAGCATTTATATTACTCCAGGTTATGCCTTTCGCCTGTGCAAAGGAATCGTTACTAACTTTCATCAGCCCGGTTCAACCCTTATCGTCCTTATTTCTGCCCTGGTGGGAGACGCCTGGCGCACTATATACAATGAAGCACTGGACAACGGCTATCGCTTCCTAAGTTATGGCGACTCTTCTCTGCTTATTCCCTGAACCTCTATCTTTGCAACCAACCTCTTCAAATCAGGTATGATCAATTTCATTGAAGAACTCCGCTGGCGGGGCATGTTACAGGACATGATGCCCGGCACCGAAGAACAACTGAATAAAGAAATGACTGCCGGCTATATCGGCTTTGATCCGACGGCTGAATCGCTCCATATTGGTAACCTGGCCACCATTATGCTGCTCGTCCATTTCCAGCGGGCCGGCCATAAACCCTTCGCGCTGGTTGGTGGGGCAACAGGGATGATTGGTGACCCTTCTTTCAAAGCCGCCGAGCGAAAATTCTTATCCGAAGAAACGCTTGCCCTTAATCAGGAGGGTATCCGGAGGCAGTTAACCAGATTTTTGAATTTCGACTCCGGCGCAAACTCCGCTGAGATGGTCAATAACTACGACTGGTTTAAGGACATTTCTTTTTTAGGGTTTCTGCGCGAAGCGGGGAAGTACCTATCCGTTAATTATATGATGGCTAAGGATTCGGTAAGGAAACGTCTTGAAACCGGAATATCCTTCACTGAGTTCTCCTACCAGCTTTTGCAAGGCTACGACTTCTATTGGTTATACAAGAATAAGGGCATTCGGTTGCAGATGGGCGGTTCTGATCAGTGGGGAAATATTACAACGGGTACAGAATTGATTCGACGGAAAGAAGTGCATGATGAGGGAAGCTCCGAAGAAAACCTGGCATTTGCCCTGACAACCCCGTTGATAACCAAATCTGATGGTACAAAATTCGGGAAAAGCGAGGGCGGTAATGTATGGCTCGATCCTCGCTTAACCTCACCTTACCAATTCTACCAGTTCTGGATCAACACGGCCGACGAGGACTGTAGTCGCCTGATCCGCGTGTTTACCTTACTGTCAAGAGATGAGATTGAAGAGTTGGAGCGCCAACACGCTGAGGCTCCGCATCTTAGAATATTACAAAAAGCATTGGCTAAGGACGTAACTATCCGCGTTCATTCTGAAGTGGATTATAACCTGGCTGTCAAAGCGTCCGAAGTCCTCTACGGCAAAGCCACTATAGATACCTTACGGTCTATACAGGCCGACGAATTTGAAGTGGTTTTTGAAGGCGTCCCACAGACGGAAATTAGTGTTCATGAATTGGAGAGCTGTAAAGATATAACCGATTTGCTGTCGATAGCCTCCAGGGGAGAGGTATACACGTCTAAGGGAGAAGCTCGTCGGGCTATAACCCAAAATGCCGTAAGTATCAACAAGGCCAAGATTACAAACCCGGCAGCTCCGTTAGAGCTGGAATGGCTTCAGGAACGTTATTTACTTATTTCCAAAGGCAAAAAGAACCACTTGCTCAAGCGGGTTCAGTGAAGAAGGCAATTGTTTATAGAGCCAGTTAGCACTCCAAATTTGTTATTTTGTCATCTGATTAAAACAACAAAGGTGATCTATACAGATCACCTTTGTTGTGTCAGAAAAGTTTACAGACGGTTGTCGTTGAACAGTAAGCACTTAACCGATGGGACATACAATCCACTATAGTATTTTCAGGCACGTACTTGACAAAGGCTAGAAAAGCCTCTACCTTTGCAGTCCCAAATGAGGGAGACGCTTCCGACAGGCACTGACAACAGGACTTTAGGAGCACCCATCAGGCGGGGCGGTCTTCTGCCGAAAATACAAAAAATAATTTCAGCAAAAGACTTGACACGGGACAGAAAAAGTGCTACCTTTGCAGTCCCAATTCAATAAAGCGACACCACAAGAGA